>JALVXQ010000238.1 GCA_027038255.1 Sulfurimonas sp.
GAGTAAAGCTCTCTATAAATTGCCCAAAGGGAGGGATAAAAAAAGCGAACTTGCACAAAACAAGCGAAGCGGTCGGCAAAGCCGATGTTTCTTTAGAAAACTTTTTCTCACCGTAGCTACGGCTACGTTTGCCCGCAGGAAATGCCCTTGGGGTACAAAAAAGATTTTGCACAATTTCATCTTTTTTTCTTCCCTCTGAGATTTATCTAGGTTATGCAAGGAGTCTAAAGCTGTCTTTTATTAAAGCCGGAAGTTCCAAGTTTTGCTTCTGTTTTAAAATCTTTTGCATAAGGTTTCAAGTAAGGTGGTATGGCACGTCCTTTGAGTTTTAGCATATCTTCGAGCATGCGTGTCGCTGTCTCTTGTGCTGCGATGTTTTTTACCTGCGTGAGGTAGGTAAATATCAGCTCGCCTAAACGTGGCAGTGAAATTTTGTATGTGGAGTCAGTACGGGCATAGATCCAAAGTGAAAAGGCATAAAAGTTTTCAAAAACACTTTCATCTTTCCAGAGCAGTGGCAGTGATTTTTTGAAGTTGCCACTGTTATAGGTCAAGTCCCAAAAACGGGCAAAACGTTTCATGATTTGAATATCTTTAAAAGAGAGTTGTTTGTTCTTTAATATGTCATAGGGTGGAATGTCGCTGTAGACCATGCCGTGCTCAATGTCATGGCGGTTGATGTGTGTGCCTGAGAGCTTTTTGAGTATGCCTATTTGTATCTCACAGCTGCTCAGGCGTATCAGCTCATCAAGGTTAGCCCCAAAACTCTCCAAACTCTCTCCCGGTAGTCCAACGATGAGGTCAAGATGAATATGTGCGCTTGTCTCATTTTCTAAAAAGGTGATATTCTCTTTGATTTTGTCAAGTTTGAGCTGGCGTGAGATGTTGTTGGCAATTTCAAGGTTGAGTGTCTGTATGCCAATCTCAAGTTGTAGAGCACCCTCTGGGAAGCGTCTAATCTTCTCACGCAACGATGCAGGAAAGTGGTCGGGAATGACTTCAAAATGGGCAAAGTAAGGCGGCTCTTTTTCTAAAAAGAAGTCTAAAATTTTATTGGCGGCTTTCATATTGAGGTTAAAGGTTCTGTCGACAAATTTAAAGTTGCGTGCACCCCGTTCCCAAAGAGTTTCAAACTCACGCAGCACTTCGTCAAGGTCAAAGGCACGCACCTTCTCATCCATAGAAGAGAGACAAAATTCGCAGGCAAAGGGGCATCCGCGTGAGATCTCTACATAGATATAGCGGTTTTGGATGTCATGGTCGCTGTAGTAGCGGTAGGGCAGCGTAATGACTTGCAAGTCCGGTATGCTCATACGGATTATGCGTTCACTCTCTGTACTATGTAAAATATCTTTACACAGCCCGTAAAAGGCCAAATCTCCTTCGCCCTGTATGATGTAATCTGCAAGGTCATAGTTTACCCGAAAAGGCTCATAAGTGACTTCCGGACCGCCTAAGATGATGATAGTATGCGGCGAGACTTTTTTTAAGATGTGAATAAGCTCATGGATCTGTGCAGCATTCCAGATGTAAACGCCGAGACCTATAATGTCAGGATTTGTCTCAAGCAGCTTCTCTGCAACGCTTTGGAGTGCATCATTGATGCTAAACTCCAGTATCTCTGTACTCTCCTGCAACTCTTGCATATTTGCATAAAGATAACGCAGACCGATGGCAGAGTGTGTATAGCGTGAGTTAAGGGTGCTTAGGATGATTTTCATAATGACAGTTTAACATATTTGGAGGAAAAACAGCTAAGAGAAATAAAAGGGGAAAACTTAGCTGTTTTAAAAATTTATAGGAGTATATCTCTCGCTTATGA
>JALVXQ010000239.1 GCA_027038255.1 Sulfurimonas sp.
TCAAGTAGAACAGATGGTAGTTTACATCCATGCTGAAGATATTTATGGCGTTTTAGAGTTGATGAGAGATGAACTTGAATATACACAACTCTCAGAACTCTCTGCTATCGACTGGCTGGCAAAAGATAATACTTTTGAAATCTTCTACCAAATGCTTTCTATGACAAAGCGCAAGCGTATCCGTATAAAGTATTTCATAGAAAATGGACAGGCTGTTGACTCTGTTGAAAAACTTTTCAGATCTGCTGACTGGGCTGAGCGTGAGATGTATGATATGTTTGGAATTGAAGCGAATAATCATCCATTTATGAAACGTATCTTGATGCCGTATGACTGGCAGGGACATCCACTTCTTAAAACATATCCTTTAGAGGGTGATGAGTTTGCTGCGTGGTATGAAGTAGATAAAATCTATGGAAAAGAAGCACGTGACATCATCGGGCCTGAACTGCGTGATACTGCAAGAGTGGACAGATACGATTCTGAACGTTTCGCACGTCTTGGTTTTGAAGTGCCAAAAGGTACTGAGATTACAGGTAATGAAGAGAAACATGTTGAATCTTACCAAGAAGAGGGTGGAGTATTCCTAATTAGAAAAGTAGATAAAGAGTCATCAAAAGTTATTGATGACCCGCAAAGATAGGGTGGTAAAAATATGGCACAAGTAAAAAACAGATTAACACCGTTTTTTGAAAATATTACATTTGACAGAGATGATAATGAGTTAATTCTTAACTTCGGTCCACAGCACCCTTCTGCTCACGGACAGTTAAGATTGATGCTCCATCTGCAGCAAGAGCAAATCGTAAAAGCGCATCCGGATGTTGGATACCTTCACCGTGGTATGGAGAAGATGGCTGAAAATATGATCTATAACGAGTTTATGCCGACAACAGACCGTATGGATTACATTGCATCAAGCTCAAACAATTATGGTTTTGCATTGGCAGTTGAAAAGCTTATAGGGCTTGAAGTTCCACGTCGTGCAAAAGTTATCCGTATGCTTCTTCTAGAGATTAACCGTCTGATGTCTCACCTGTTTTGGTTGGCGACGACTGCGCTCGATATCGGTGCGATGACAGTATTTCTTTTTGCGTTCCGTGAAAGAGAATACCTGATGGATATTATTGAAGGCTACTGTGGTGCAAGACTTACACATGCAGCTATTCGCATAGGTGGTGTTCCTTTAGATATTCAGGACACTTTCTTACACCAATTAAGAGTTTTTCTGAACAAACTTCCAGACAATATTAAAGATTATGAAGATCTTCTCGATGCAAACCGTATCTGGAGAATGAGAATGGAAGAGGTTGGAACTATCTCAACTGAAATGGCTCTCTCTTGGGCTTGTACAGGACCAATGCTCAGAGCAAGTGGTGTTGCGTGGGATATTCGTAAAGAAGAGCCGTATGAGCTCTATGATGAAGTAGAGTTTGACGTACCATTTTCTGACAAAGGTGACAACTTTGCCCGTTACCGTGTTTATATGGAAGAGATGCGACAATCTGCGAGAATTCTTTACCAATGTATAGAGATGTATGAGAAGTGTGAGAAAGATGGAGAGACTGAGCTTATGGCTCACGCTCCAAAATACATTTCTGCACCAAAAATAGACATCATGACACAAAACTACTCTTTGATGCAGCACTTTGTACTTGTAACACAAGGGATGAGACCGCCGGTTGGAGAAGTATATGTTCCTACTGAGTCACCAAAAGGTGAACTTGGTTTTTATATCAACTCGCAAGGTGGACCATACCCGTACAGACTGAAACTTCGTGCGCCGTCATTCTGGCATACAGGAATTTTAACTGACCTTTTACCGGGTCACTACATTCCGGATGTTGTATCTATTATTGGTACGACTAATATTGTTTTCGGGGAGGTTGACAGATAATGAAACGTTATGATTTAAGACATTTAAAAGATAATTTTGAACCTCGTATGAAAGAGATTTTAGAAGAGAAGCATAAGCCCAATGAGACTTTGATTTTTCTTTTTGAAATAGGTGATTTTTCTCCAATTCAGCGTTCTGCTGATTTGGTAAAAGAGTGTGGGTATGAGTTATATAACTCACTAAAATTCAACGAAGTCGACTGGACTATCGTAGTTAAAAAATAGGGATTGAATGTGAGTAAAGTCTATTTTTCTACTTGGAAGGGTGAATCTATAAACAATATAGGTAGACCTGAAGAAAAGTGGGAAGAATCAGCTTATAATCTGCCGGCACAATATGATGACCATCGTGATTCTAAAGCCTTTATAGGCTGGGACGGTGTGGCACTTTTTAATGAAGATGTCGATGTTATCCGATTGGCCATGGAGTATGCTGCACAGTATCAAGAGTATTCAGAAGCATGTGGAAGATGTGCACCTGGACGTTGGGGCGGTCGTATTTTATATGATGTCCTTGACAAAATTGCTCGTGGTGAAGGTGAAGTAGCTGATTTGGATCACTTAAAAGAGATCGGAAAAAGTATGCAAATCACGTCTAAGTGTGAGATTGGAAAAACAGTTCCAAACCCTATTTTAGACCTGATGACACACTTTGAAGATACATTTATGGAATGTATCAATGAAAAGAAACAGTCGAAGCATTATGAAGAGTCTATTGGATATATTGCCAAGATTACAGCGCCTTGTACAGATGCCTGTCCTTCTCATGTTGATATTCCAGGCTACATTGAGGGCGTAAGAGATTTGCGTTTTGATGACTCTTTGGTTGCAACACGCCAGACAATGCCATTAGCACATACGTGTGGACGTGTTTGTCCACATCCATGTGAGGATGCATGTAGAAGAACGAATCTTGATGAGCCTATTTCGATTATGGCACTCAAACGTCTTGGTGCTGACTGGGAAACTGACCATGAGTATGACTTTTTTCATCCTATGGAGAAAAAACCGGCTATTGGTAAAAAAGTTGCAGTCATCGGTGCAGGACCTGCCGGTCTTACAACGGCTTACTATCTTGCAGCAGAAGGTATAGAAGTAGATGTCTATGAAGAGCTTCCTGTCCTCGGTGGTGAGGTAGCAGTTGGTGTACCTGAGTACAGAATGCCAATTGACAAATACAACCAAGATATCGAATGTGTTCGTGATATGGGTGTAAACTTCATTACAAACTCTCGAATTTCTGCGGATGATATGCGTAGATTTGAGAATGAGTATGACGCAACAATGGTATCGGTAGGAACACGAATCTCTAAAAAAGTGCGTTGTGACAATGAACGTGAAGAGATTAAAGGGTACTGGGGTGCTATTGATTTCCTTGACCGTGTAAATCTCTATGAAAAGTATGACATTAAAATTCCAAAAGAGGTACAAGAAGAGAATCTTCTTACAACTGACTATGTAGATTTAACTGGAAAAACAGTTGTCTGTGTCGGTGGTGGATTTACCTCTATGGACGTTGTACGCTGTGCGATTCGTGCGAATGCAAAAAAAGTATATATGGTCTACAGACGTGATGAGAAGACAATTATTCGTAATACGACCTATGAAGAGTATCATGAAGCGGTTGAAGAGGGTGTTGAATTCCTTTTCCACTCCGCGGTCAATAAAATCACAACTGATGAAAATGATGTTTTAACAGAACTTTTAGTGGATAAATTTGAACTTGTTCCTGATCCTGATGGCGGTCGTGCACAGCTTGTAAAAATAGAAGATGCTTCGTACACAATTGAAGCTGATTATCTTGTTCCTGCAGTTTCTCAGTCAGCAGATTTAGATTTGCTGCCTGAAGAGTGGGGAATAGAGATGACTTCTTGGGCGACGATTAAAACGAACGGGAAAGATTATATGACCTCACGCAAGGGTATCTTTGCATCAGGGGATTGTGAATATGGTCCGATGACAATTGTAAATGCAGTTGGTCAGGCAAAACGTGCAGCTTCGGTTATGGCACGTTATGTACAAAACGGTGACATCACTTTGACTGACGAAGAGATAATGGAAGATCATCTTGTAAAACTTAAAGTTTATGATAAAAAAGAGAAAGTGACAGGATGGCTTCCGGGTATTCCTCGTGAACACTCTTCTGTTTTAGACGCAGATGTACGTAAGCACAATAATATGGAAGTAAACCTGGGTTTCACCCAAGAGCAGGCTTTAACAGAAGCTGAGCGATGTATGCGTTGTTATTACATTGCTATGGTACAGGCGTAGGAGTTGATGATGAAAAAAACAATTAACTTTACAATAGACGGAACAAACGTAACAGCACAAAAAGGGGAGACAATCCTGCAGGCTGCACGTAAAAATGGTCTCTATATCCCTACTATGTGTTATATTTCAAAAACTTCTCCTTGTGCATCATGTAGAATCTGTTCTGTTGAAGTTGAAGGTGTAGATGGATTTATTCTTTCATGTAATACGCCTCCGACTGAGGGAATAACAGTAAAAACAAACTCACATGAGCTTGAGCGTGAACGTCAAAACATTATGAAACTCTATGATGTAAACCATCCTTTAGAGTGTGGTGTATGTGATAAATCAGGTGAGTGTGACTTGCAAAATATGACTTTAGAGTTTGGTGTGTCACAGCAGGATTTTTCAGCAAAAGATCAGCTCCGTAGTGTAAAAGATTGGGGGCTTATCAATTATGACCCTGCGCTTTGCATTATGTGTGAAAAGTGTGTGCATGTCTGTAATGAGGTTATCGGTGACGATGCCATTGAAGTAAAATTTGGTGGCTACTCTTCAACAATCATTCCAAAAGATGCCGAGACACTGGACTGTACATTTTGTGGTGAATGTATCGCAGTCTGTCCGGTTGGCGCACTTGTAAGCTCTGACTTTAAGTACAGCGCAAATGCATGGGAACTCTCCCGTGTTCCTTCAACATGTGCACACTGTTCGGCAGGATGCTCTTTAGAGTATGAGACCCGTCACTCAGGCATTAACGGTGGTGCAAGTATCTATAGAGTGAAAAACAACTATGAATTTGCATCTCTTTGTGGCGCAGGACGTTTTGGATTTGATTTTGACACGCAAGCAACAAAAGAGGAAGCAAAACTTGCTGAGGCAGTTGAAAAGATTCAAAATGCCCAAGCGATTCGTTTCTCTTCTATGATTACAAATGAAGAAGCATACATTTTAAATGCACTCAAATCAAAACTTGGGTTGAAACTCTTCAATGAAGATGCTAGACTGTATGGCTCGTTTATGAATGCTTATGCTTCTGTAAGCGGCAAGCTTCACGCAAGTGCAACACTTGAAGGATTGAAACAGGCAGATGCAGTCATCGTTATCGGTACGCGAATAGCAACAGACAATCCGGGTGTGCGTTACGCTTTAACAACAGCGGCACGTCATAACGGTGCAAAAATTGTCTATGCGCATCCGATGGAAGATGCACTCCTGAAAAATACAGCGACACAGTTTATGAAGTATGAAGCAGGCTCTGAAGAGGGTGTTATGGCACTTCTTACGAAAGAGCTGCTCAAAAACTCTGATGTCGATGAAGAGACAGCAGCATTCTTGGATGATTTAGATCTGGGTTACTTGGAAGCTGAAAGTAATGTCGGTGATGATGAACTCTCTTTTATGAGTAAATCATTTATGCGTGCACAGAACAAGGTGCTCGTAGTCGGTAGCGATATGTTCGCGCACGCAAGAGCTGCAAATATCGCAAAACTCGCAGCAACGATTGAGAAATATACAGATTTTTCACTCCTTGTAGTTGCAAATGAGGTCAACACCATCGGTGCTTCGCTGATCTGTGATTTAGACACTGATGAAAATTTAACTGATGTAGTTGCTTATAATGCGCAGGGAGACTATATAATATCGGCTTTAGAAAATGCTGATATGAAAGTTCCTGCACTGAATCAGCAAGAGGGAACCGTTGTGAGCATTGATAATCGTGTTTTACCACTGAATGCGGCACTCGGTTTTGATGGCTATGAGTTGAATGATATCGCGCAAGCACTTGATATTGAGAGTGAAAATACGATTGATTATACAGCGAAATTACCACAAGAAGCTGGTTTTAAAGCTCTGGAGTTCGATGCACTTGAAAATTTCCTTGGGGAATTTGGTGAAGATGAACGTGGATATCTGCTTGATGAAGTAACGTGTACGATGGATGGTAAGCTTGAAGAAGTTGCTGACCTTCCAGAGTATAATGGTACGGTTGTCTATCAGGCAAATCCGGTACTGCAGTTTAACAGCTTTACAAATGTTACAAAACAGTTAGAACGAGACACAACACTCAGAGGTTCTGCACAGTTTGCAGCAGCAGCGAGGCTTAGTGACGGCGATGAGATTGAAATCAGTCTTGGAACTGCAATACAAAGAAGAGTCTTTAAGCTTGATGATGAGTTAAAAGGAACAATTGCCCTTAATCCTACTTTTGACAGTGGGTGCGATTATGGCAGTTATAGATTTCTTAAATCCAAAATAGTGAGAGTAGTATAATGAGTAAGATTACTATAAATATTGATGGTAAAGAGGTTCAGACGCAAGAGGGTGAGTTTTTACTTAATGCTGCCCGTGCGAATGATATCTTCATACCAGCTATATGTTATTTAACGCGTTGTAGCCCAACGCTTGCTTGTCGTATATGTCTTGTCGAAGCAGATGGTAAACAGGTTTATGCCTGTAATGCCAAAGCAAAAGATGGTATGAACATTACAACAAGTACGGAAAATATCGAAAAAGAGCGTCGCGCTATCATGGAAGTATATGATGTTAATCATCCTCTTCAGTGTGGTGTGTGCGATCAATCCGGAGAGTGTGAGCTTCAAAACTATACACTGCATATTGGCGTAGATTCACAAAGCTATACGATTAAAGATGTAGAGAGAAGTTCTCATGATTGGGGACACCTCCATTATGATCCGGGTCTCTGTATCGTTTGTGAGCGTTGTGTGACTGCATGTAAAGATATGATTGGGGACAATTCACTCAAGACTATTCCTCGTGGTGCAGATGCCATTGATGCTGAGTTTAAAGAGAGCATGCCGAAAGATTCGTATGCAATGTGGAACAAACTCAACAAATCTCTCATCGGGCTTACAAATGGAACTGATGTTCTTGATTGTACCTCGTGTGGTGAGTGTGCGGCAGTTTGTCCTGTTGGTGCTCTTGTTGATACACACTTTATGTATAAATCAAATGCATGGGAACTGAAGCAAGTACCTGCTACGTGTGGACACTGTTCAGCGGGATGTCAAATCTCTTATGATGTCAAACATGCAAGCATTGAAAATCCAGAAGATAAGATCTACCGCGTAATGAATGAGTGGAATTATGTTTCACTTTGTGGTGCAGGTCGTTATGGGTTTGATTATCAAAATGCAGAGGCTACCAAAGATGAAGCGGCATTCAATGCAGCCATTGAAGCATTCAAAAAAGCGGACACAATTGCCTTTACTTCGACTATTACAAACGAAGAGGCGTATCTGCTGCAGTCAATGAAAGAGAAGTTTGGTTATAAGCTTGTCAATCCTGAAGCAAAAGCATTCCAGACATTTTTGAATGATTACTCAGAAATAAGCGGTAAAAAACTTTACGGAAGTGATTTAGAACGTGTTCATACGACAAACTTTATTGTTTCTATCGGTGCAGCACTGAAGTCTGACAATCCAAATGCACGCTATGCCCTGAATAACTCGCTTACTGTCAGTAAAGGTGCAGGACTCTATTTTCATCCAGTGAAAGATCCTATTATTGAAGGTCTTGGAAAATCTATCATGACAGTGCAGCATGCACCGCTTCAAGAAGAGACAGCACTCTACCTGTTGCTTGATCTTTTTGCAGACAAAGAGAAGCTTCCTGAAGATATTGTCAGCTATTTGGCATCATTTCACTCTACAAAAACTATAGAAGTAGAAGAGGTTGTCAAAGAGAAAGTTGTTGAAATCGTTAAAGAGATGAAACTCAACGAAGAGACAGGTGAAGAGGAAGAAGTTGAAGTAGAAAAATCAAAAATGGTTTCAACGAAAGTGAAAAAAGAGGTTGTTGTCGATGAGAACAAACTTTTAGAACTTCTTGGCTGTGATGATAAATTTATGGAAACTTTGGAGAAAAATCTCAAGAAAAAAGAGACATATGCATTGATGGTAGGACCTGACCTCTATACGCATCCAAACTCTAAAAATCTTGCACGTTTGACTGCTTTAGTCGAGAAGTACTCTCCTTTTGAACTTGTTATGATTCCATCACTTACAAATACACTCGGTGTGAGCCTTATTTGTGAGCTTGATGATGCAAGAGGTGATTACACTGTTGCTTATAATACGGATGGAGATTTTGTTCTCTCTGGACTTGGTGAGGGTGATTTAGATATGCCGGCAAT
>JALVXQ010000240.1 GCA_027038255.1 Sulfurimonas sp.
GGAGAGTTCTTCTGCAATACGCTGGGAAATAGACAACATGTAACGACAAAATCCTTATAATATTTCAGGCACCTATTGTACCTAAAGGACATGGTATTCGCTGTAATATTTATCTACTTCAGATGAAATTTTCGATATTCGTTAACTACTACTTTATTTAAGACGTTTTTCCAGATGCGCTACCACTTTACTTAAGCCAAGCCTGAGACGCTTATCTGCACTGCAAATCAAAGGCAATATTTTCTGCATTGCCAGGTTAAGCTGTTCGTCGCTTATTGCAGCTTCATTTTCACTCAGCTTAATTAATATTTCTTCCATATTGATACCAACCGACTGCACCTGTTCTGCAATCGACTTATCTGACACTTCTGCTTCAGCAGACTGATAACAGACAATTTTACCTCCACCTTCAGCAACCGCCTGTTTTAGTGCATTTTCAGCCTGTACCAGCAAAGCATTAAAGTCAGTACTCTCATCGCCCGCTACCGGTGTTGTGATTCCACTACTGAAATTTATACTGAAAACATCTTTGCCCATTTTCAATTTCAGGCGAGAGACTCTCTGACAAATTCGACTCACGACCTGCTCGGCTCCCTGCGGGTCTGAACCGGGTAATAATAATGCAAACCGGGCAACTCCCAGACGTGCAGCTATATCCTCTCCTCGTTTACCTTCAGTAATTAATGAAGCCACTTTTGCGAGTATTTGCTCAGCAATATTTTTACCATGCTTTACAAACACTTCTGAGAAATGATCGATATCAAACCGCACCAGACTAAACACGGTTTCATGCCGGCTTGCATATGCCAGAGACTGATCACCCTGCTGCCGAAAAGATGCCTCGGTTAATAAACCGGTTAATTTATCCAGTGCTGCCGCTTTCTCCAGTGTCTGTACTTCATTACGGTAATTGATATGTGCGGCTGCACGTGATTTTAATGAAACTGAATCAAATGGCTTACTGATGAAATCCGTTGCTCCCTGCTGCAGAACTTCTTCTTTAGTGCCGTCTGACTCCTCTGCTCCGGTGATAATAATCACTGGCATTCGCGCCAGCACCGGATCTTCTGCATTGCGCACTTTTTCCAGTAATTCGAAGCCATCCATATTCGGCATACCTAAATCACTGAATACAACGGATATATTTGTATTTCGCTGTAGTTCGTCCCAGGCTTCCTCACCGTCTTCGGCCTCTATTACATCAAACTCTTTCTGTAATATTTTCACAGCTGCTAGGCGTATGACTCTGGAATCATCGACAACCAAAACCTGGTTTTCGTTATTATTTTCTGAGTTTACTAAGGCTATTTTACTTCATGATGAAGCCCACTAAACAATAGTCTCTCCTAATAAGGTATCATCAAACTCAAACTCATCATCTATGCTCTCGTCCTCTTCTAAGTCGCTCATGTCTATATCATCAAACTCATCGACATCTGTTTCTATAAAACTATCTTCATCATCTGTGCTTATATCATAATGCACTATAAATTGCTGTGCTATTGCATCCACCACGTCAGGAGAGTTGATATTTAGTTTCTTCATCTCTTCTTTTGATAGCATTTTGTATTTTAAATCTGCTGTGAACGAGAAAGGGATATGGGTAAGCTCGTTAAGCAATCTAGTTTTGTACTTGTTCGTGGCAACATAAAATCTGCCCTCTAAAATAGCTTCCTGTAGCAAGACGTAAGCTTTAGCACGTTGGTTAAAAAATCTTCTTTTCTCCATACCACTCATACGCTTGCTACCCCATGTTACACCCGTGACCGATACATTTTCAAGCCCACTATCTTCTACCATCTCCCTAAGATTAGTGTATGCT
>JALVXQ010000241.1 GCA_027038255.1 Sulfurimonas sp.
CTATTACATACATTATATGAAAAATACGGAAGCATGGTAGTTGGTAAAAAAGAAGCCAGCGAAATATTAGGTAGAAGCAGAGCTTCTATGGACAATGATAGACGCCAAGGCATTGGTGTTCCTTATATTCAAAATAAGGAGGGAGCTACAGTTAAGTATGCCCTGCATGAGTTAGTAAATTACTTACTCAATTCCTCTGTGAAGGTGGCATAAATGAATATGAACATATCGGACACAAAGTCAATTATAGATACTGATTTAAACTTGGACTCTATAGAAAACAGTGCTAGCTCTTATAAAGACAAAGATCTATTTGATACAGATGAAGAGCGTGAAGAAGAATTTGCGACTTCAAATGACAAGCAAGTCCATCCCATTGAACTAGGTGAAAATATAAGTTTACCTAAAGAACTTGTACATTGCAACAAACTGTTGAATCATTTGATGCAAATGGAAACTAAAGTACATCCATTCGCTGCAAAAGCAGCGTTTGACACACTAATTGGTGCCTTAACTGCAAGATGGGTGTATTCTCATACGGGAACATCCACAGCACTTTATATTATAGTGATTGCAAAAACTGGTTCTGGTAAAAATATCGGACTTAACGCAATAGAACAAATTCTTGAATCTTTAAATAAAGGGGAAAAATTAGTTGCATCACAGATAACAAGTGTGGGGGCTTTAGATGACCTCTTCAAAGACTCTCCAACTATTGTAAACATAATAGACGAGTTTGGTGATGTATTAAGTAATATGGATAGTGGTAGTCAAAAACAACTTGCTACTGCCATGAAAAAAGTTTATGCTTCCTCTGCAACTAGCCAATATAATTTTGGGAAATATTCCAGCAATGGAGGAAAACAGTCAAAAGATATGAATAGGTTAATTAAAAGACCTTTCTACAGTATTTTAGGCTTAACTACATCTGAACAATTTTTTGAAGCTGCTAATATCAATATGATAAATGATGGCTTCATGAATCGCTTTATTATTTTAAATGGTGAAGATGTCAAGCCAATATTTAATGGTATTGAGACACAAAAAGAATTGCCTGAAGACATTTTAGATCATATTAAGCATCTTACAGATAACCAACCAGCGACAGAAATGTTGCTTGGTAGTATAAAGCCACCTACATATTTTAGTGATGATTCTCCTAAAGTTATTAAAATGACTGAAGAAGCTCAAAATTATTATGCATATACTATAGGTGACGCCGATTTAGAAAATAGCGATATATATCAATTCTGTTCCTCAGAAGAGGAACAGAATATAGAACTTTCAAATTTACGAAGAAACATTTCTATCCGATGGAGAGAAAATAGCATTCGGTACGCTACAGCATTAGCTGCATATGAAGGGCATCAAGAAATTGAACTCTATATCCTTCAATATGCTTACAACTATGTTAAAACATTAGGTATTCAATTTTTAAACCTATTTAAAAAAGAAGTAATTCAAACAAAACTACAAAAACAAATGCTACTAGCTGAACAATGGTTTCGTGAACAAGAAGAAAAATCGGAATCTTCAAATAGCAAAAGATACACTTTATCTACAATTGGACAATACATGTATCCTTTAAAACATTTAAAAGGATCCGAAAGAAAACACATTCTTGATGAACTTGTTAGTATTAATGTTTTAAACCTTTATGTCAGTGGTAGGACTAGACAGTATTATCTTGCAAAAGATTAGGTGGAGGGCAATCCCTCTACCCTATCCACAACTTCTTAAATCCCTAAAATAGACACTTTCAGCACACTGCTTCAATACCTGTCAGATGATTTTGTGGGATTTTTACTGCAAATTTGA
>JALVXQ010000242.1 GCA_027038255.1 Sulfurimonas sp.
CATAACTTATATACATCCCCATTTTTAAATTTTGATTTATTTCTCATTCTATCAAAATAAAACTATTAAAAAAACAATATATATCAATTTTAAAAGAATTATTGAACTTTATAACTATATTGCTTCATAAGTGTTGGTTTTAATAAACTTTTATCTTGTAAATTTAATACTTTTGTACAATTAGGTTTCGCTAATATTACATACATAGCTATTTTAATTGTATCTCCTTGTTGAATAGTAGGAGTTGTATATTTTAATATTCTTTTCTCTTTGGATTTTAAATTATTTACAAATCCCCTTTTTGTAGCAAATGAGGGGATGATAACACTTTGATTATTATCATTTAAAAATTCTATATGAAAGGCACCTTGCTTGTCCTCAGTAGGAGAATCTTTAAAATTTTTCCAAATAATTTTTTTATCTCTTAGGATTTGAATATCTAAATACTTCAAGCGAGCGGCTTGAATTATAAGAGGATGGGGCATTTTATTTGTTAAAATAATTGTAATAGTATTACTTTCGTTTGTTGCTGATATATCAATACTTTGTTGTAGCATGTCTAAACTATGTATGCCAGAGAATGTATGAGAATGATGTTCTAATCTCCCTCTTTTATTTGTTTTTTCAGCAGCACCATTCACTAATGGCATATGGCATTTTATGCACTCTGTACTATCTTGATTCTTTTTTATTGCTTGAAAGATTAAAACATCATGGGAATTTCTTTTATGAGAATGACATCCGATACAAACATTTTTATCGTAAATTGGATTGTTTAGCATGGCGTGTTTATCACTATCATCTGGATTTTCAAGTGTACCATACATATTTGGCTTATAACCCTCTGTTTGTTTTGCTATGATGTTTATGTTGTGTTTATGTGATTTTTTAACATAAGCAATTTGATGGCAATAGATACAACTAATAGCATCTGTCTGCTCTTTATATAGTTTACTTGGTCTCTCTTTACCCGTGATTAATTCTTTTAAATTCTGTGCTGCTGGCATATGACAAGTAGCACAATCATATTTTTTTTTACTTGCTTTATCTGCCACTTTTCTATGCAATTCATCATTGAAGTATGTTTTTGAGTGGTAGGATGTTTGATATTCATAATATATATCTTCATGACACTCTTTACACGATTCATTGGTTAAATATTTTGCATATAAAATTGAAGATAAAAGAGCAAGTAGGTAAAATAGTTTCATAATAAGTCTCTTTATTTGTAAGATGGATAGGCTTTACACTCTCATTAAAGAGAGTGCAAAAAGTGCAACTTATGCACCAGGAATAGTTTGTCTATGCTCGATAGAGTAAGTAAACGTAGGAGTTGTTAAACCATTAATGTATTTAACAAATTTTCCAGTTGTTGCTTCATAGATACCGATACGACCAGCATTCCATTCAGAAATCATAGTCCAGTGACCATGGTTAGCAGGTTCAGCATGTAAAATTCTAGGAATTACAGCTTTACCTTTTTTATTTTTCACAGTTGGAACTTTCCAGCTGTAAAGAGTTTTATGTGTTACAGGATCTGTAACTGTACCTCTTTTTGTTCCAACAGTAATGATTCTGTCAGTTTCAAGAGTTTGTTTATTGATAAGATACATTTTGTTCCATGCTGTCGGACCACCGATTACACAGTCAGACCAGATAAATGGAGTATGTTCACTTGTACCAACAAAAAGACCACCGCCTGCAGTTCTAACACGTGCAACAACATCCCAGTTGCTGTCCCAGATAACAACATCACCAACATTCATACTGTTTGTAGCAAAAAGTTGACCATATCTGTCATTGTACCAGCTTGAACCTTGACCTGGGTGTGGCTTAGAACCTGGACCTGTGTAAACTTTAGCAACTAAAGATTTAGTTTTAAAATCAACGATGCCCATTAAATCGCTTCCTTGTGATGCTTGCATCAAGTAGCGACCAATTTCTTTCCCCTCATTTTCAAATCCATCATGAAGAATTTTACCAATGTTTGGAATATCTCCTACAATAGGATAGCCTGGCTTAGAATAATCTACGATATATACATGCCCCGCATCTTTAAGAGCAAACGCTATATATGGACCGTATGGAGTATCATACACACCAGCAACACGGCTTGAACCGATGTCTCCATCCATATTGATTACAGATGATGTTGGATATACTTTAAGTGGTTCTAATGTCATTGCATCCATTAAAATCGCACCACCTGGAACATAGTTTCCTGCCATAAGGTATTTACCATCTGGTGAAACTGCAAGACCACGAGAATCAGTACCAACTTGACATTGTGCAATTTTTTGTTGACCATGTGAAGCAAGGTCAAACATTGTTACTAAACCTGAACGTGAGATTGAGTATGCATAACGAGGTTGGCGTTTATTTGTCACTGTTACGTGTACTGCAAAACCTGCAGGATGACGAGAAAGCAGTTTACCTGTAGTACCATCTAAAAATACAACACGTGCAGCATCACGTTCTGTTACGAAACAGATGTCTGAAACTTTTTTAACATCAGCAGCATGTGGATATTTTTTCAACAGTTTCATTCTGTCATTTAAAGGTTTCCAACCAGCTTTTACTGCTGCAAGTGTAAGAACTTGTATTTTCTTACCTTTGAAATGTTGTAAATAGTCTACCATTTTTTGTGCGTCTGCCTTATTCATCTTGTCAGCGAATGCCGGCATTGCAGTTCCTGGACGACCATTTAAAATTGTTTCAACTAAAGAGTAAGAGTTTATCTTAGCGATTTTTGCTGGGCGTAAATCTGCACCAACTCCACCTTCATGGTTTGGACCATGACAACCCTGACACTCTTTTTCAAACATTTTGGCAACATTCATATGTGATGTGCCAGCAAATAGACCTGAGCTTACAACTGCAAGAGCTGCAACGGATATTACTAATTTATTTAATCTCATTTTATTTCTCCTTCTAAAATTGAAGATAAAGCATGGCCCCAATGGAGCCTGCTTGACTAGTTTTCGTTCTCTAAACGTTTTTTCTCTTGGAAGTAAATCCAAATCATCGGTAAGATAATTACCGTATGAAGAAAAATCGTTAATGTTAAAGGACCTTGGTTGAGCCAGCCAAAAAAGCTTGGCACAACATCTGTAAATGGTTCAAACATTATTAAACTCCTTATCTTTCATGTACTGGATTTTTTCCAGTAGTGAGTAAATCTTTAGCTAAGAATAGGAAACCTATGAATGTAACAACACCCATGATAAGTCTCCAATCCATTGCTTGAGAAAACCACATACCACTTTGTCCATCAAAGTATGCAGCCCATGTCGCACCCATCTGAGCACGTGATACAAGAACTTGTACATATCCGGCAATTGTCAGAGAAATACCCATTCCCATAACACCACCAGTAATCATACTTACTGCCCAAATAGAAGCTTTAGTGTTCTTAAGTACTTTGATGCCATTCGTATTTTGAACAGCAATGTAGAACATACCTATAAGAATAGTTGCATACGCTCCAAAGAACGCCAAGTGACCATGTGCTGAAGTAAACTGTGTACCATGCGTATAAAGGTTTACCTGTGGTAATGTGTGGAAGAATCCCCAGATACCTGCACCTAAAAAGTTACCAAATGCATTCAATACAAACCATGTAAATGCTGGTTTGTTATTGACAGTGTGCCCTGCAATAGAGTGACCTTCACTGCCTTCTGCAATTTGAAGACCTGTCTCTTTACCCCAATCATATAGTACGTGGATAAACATCGCTACAAGTGGTAATGGTTCGAGTGCTGAGAACAGCGCACCAATTTCCCACCAGTACTCAGGTGTACCAATCCAGAAGTAGTGGTGACCAAGACCTAGGATACCTGAACCAAAGAGCATTGCAACCTCAATCCATAACCACATTTCAACTACTTGACGTTTTGCGCCAATCATAGTAATAAGACCATACGCAGCAATTGCACCAACGAATACTTCCCAAGTAGCTTCAACCCATAAGTGGATTACCCACCACCACCAGTATTGATCAACTGAGATGTTGTCTGTAAAAAACATACCTGCTAAGTAAAGACCGGCAAATGCAATCATATCTGCCATTAAAACTGTTACGATACCAGTTTGTCTGCCTTTCATACCTGTTAAGAAAAGGTTTCCAACAAATCCAAGAGCAACAACAACGATACCCCAGTCAGCCCAACGTGGTGCTTCAATGTATTCACGACCCTCTGTAATAAACCAAATAGTTGTCGCATCTGCTTTACCTACTTGAATAAATAGAAAAACTAAAACAACAACAACAATTGCAGCTGCAAAAACCCAAAATAGAAGCTTTCCTACTTTGATTCCAACTGTTTCGATTCCTGTCTCATCTGGTAGTAACCAGTAAACGGAACCAAACATTGCAAATACCATCCATACTACAAGCGCATTAATGTGTAAAATTCTTGCAATTGAAAAGTCTAGGATTCCATAAAGAAAACCAGGCATTACGTATTGAATTGCTGCTACCAAACCAAAAAGTAATTGAGCACCAAAAAGAATAGCTGCAAAAGTAAAATACCATGTAGCTAACTGTTTCGATTCGCTGCCAATACCTGTTAAGTGATTACTTGCCATGAACTGCTCCTTTTATTTTTCCAAAGTTTCTTGGGAAGCCATTTGTGTCAATAGATGACATATGTTTCAAAAATGCAACTAAACCTTTAGCCTCTTTTGCTGTAATACCAAGATCTGGCATCATACGTGCATGTGTAGGATATTGGTCTGGATGTTGTAAGAATTCAGCCATTGCTTCTTCTTTTGTGTTTTTTCCAGTTAATGCTTGCATCGCACCATCTGGTCCCCATGCTGGGTCTAACCATGATTTAGTTAAATCTGGAGCATAGTAAGCACCATTTCCAAGTAATGTATGACAATCCATACAGTTTTTCGCTTGTGAACCTAGCTTACCTAAGTGAAGTAAAGCTCCTGCTTCCTCTTCTGAGTAATCATCACGACCAAAAAACTTCTCTTTTTCCCCAATTACCGGAACTTCATGACCGCGTTTAGCACTCATTTCATACGTAATCTTGTAATTAATAACAGTAGGTCCTGGAACCCTTTTTGTCACCTTGTTTTGTAAATCTTGATCATTCCCCATAGCAATTTGCATTGACGTATCAAACGTTAACCAAATTAAAAGAATTGATGCAAAACCTGTAACCCACGCTGCTGATCTTTTCCAGAAACGATTGTCACTCCATACAGATTTATTAGCCACTGTATCCTCCTATAAAATTATTGTCAAAATATATATTTATCAATGTTCATTCTCTTCATGAACATGATCTTGCATATAATAAACTGCATATGGAAGTAAAAACAGTCCAATTGCAGCGACAACTAAAGCTTTTGCAGTAAATTCCCCGACATGCATCAAACTTCCCATTAAATACAAACAATAGGCAGTTAGCATCCAAAAACTATAGGCTACTATCATAGTCCATGGTTTAAGTAGTTTAACTTTTACTGCAGTATATATACCAACATAAAATCCTCCAAAAACTAAAACAAGTGCAGATGAGACAAAGATAGGTAAAAAATCATCGAGCGCTATCTCTGGTCTAACAACTGATGGATCTATCATTTTGTATTTCCTTAAACTTTAATTAGATTTTAGAATCATATGTAGTGTATAAAGTTTTAGATTAAATTACCTTGATTTAAGTCAATTATTATGCCTAAATAAGAGATTTTGATTAAATTTTATTTTAAGTGTTACTTTATAGATGATTTTTTGTTGAGTTTTTCTGTCAAAGAGTTAAGAGGAGATGGAGAGATATTTTTTAATTTCTTTGATTAGACTCTCTAGCTTTTCTTTAAACTCAAAAAGAAGTCTTGATTTTTCATTGTCATCACTTGCGAGTGAAGTTTTTAAGTGTATGGCTGTTTTGTTAAGCTTTTGTGCGCCGATATTTGCAGAGACTCCAATAATGTCGAGAAGGAGTCTGTCCGCATTTTGTATATTATTATGTTTTACAAGTGCATCGATGACTTGATGTGCATCTTCATAACTTTGAATGAACTCATTTAAAATCTCATGATAAAAGTCACTGTCACGACCAGAAATTTCCAGACCATCTTCGATGTCAATTTCTGAGTAGCTGTTGTTACTATCGCTACTATTTTCATCGGGAGTGTAAGCATAAAGTACATCATAAAGGGCGTCCATCTTGAGTGGTTTTTCAAGATGTTCTGGCATACCTGCTTCATTCATTTTTTTAATGTCATCAACTGCTGTGTCACCGCTGAGTGCTACAACAACAATATGGTTATAATTTGGATTTTCCCTGATTTTTCGAGTAGCTTCAAACCCATCCATACGTGGCATATGTGCATCCATAAGAACCATGACAAAGTTGTTGTCTTTTTCTAAAATTTCTAAGGTTTCTACCCCATCATTTGCCACAGTAATCTCAATGCCACTTTCTGCCAAAAGACCTTGAATCACTTTCTGGTTGATGATGTTGTCTTCTGCAAGTAAAATACGTTGCCCTGAAAAATCTTTAAAATCATCTTTTACAATTTTAGCATGCGATGGGACTTCTCTTTTAGTTATTATTTTCTTTTGAAGAGCTTCTTTTTTTAAAGGTTTAGTTTCCTCTTCTGCTATGCCGAAGTCACCTTCTTCTTTTCCATCAAGCTGAGTAAGTGTATGCTCCTCGGGAACATTCTCTTGCTCTGTGCTTAGCGTTTCTGGCTCTTTTGTTGGCTGCTTTTCTTCTACTTTGCCTGCAGTTTCAATTACTTCAGTTTGAAGGCTCTCTTGCGTTTTTTTGACAGGTGTATCAATTGCAGTTTTTCTTTTCATTTTAATATAAATAAATATTACGACTAAAATGGCTACTAAAGCTAACAGTTCATTTTGATACACAACTAAAAGGTCCATATTCTCTCTTTTTGTAAAATATGACTCAATCATACAGTATAAAAAATTAAACCTAAATCAAATTTGCTGTATAATCACTTTAAATTTTATTTTAGGGCGACATTTGCAAAATATTCCACATATTCCAGTTTTATATAGAGAAGTTGTCGCAGCTTTTGAAAATATAGAAGAGGGGATTATTATCGACTGTACTATGGGATATGGCGGACACTCTTCGATGATACTTGAAGCAAATCCCGGCATCAGGCTCATTGCAATTGATCAGGATCAAACAGCCATCGACTTCTCACGCAAGCGGCTTGAAAAGTATGGTGACAGGGTAGAGATTCGTAAAGGCCGCTTTTCTCAGGTCATCAAAGATATCTTGCGTGAGGTCAACCCCCAAGAGATAAAAGGCTTGTTGGCAGACATCGGGGTATCCTCTTTGCAGCTTGATCAAAAAGAGCGGGGGTTTTCTTACGAGAGTGAGAATCTTGATATGCGTATGGACAAGGGTGCCACACTCTCAGCCTCAAATGTCGTCAATGAGTACGCAAAATCGGAACTTGAAAAGATTTTACTAGAGTATGGGGAGTTACGCAATTATAAAAAGATAGCCTCGGAGATAGTAAACAATCGTCCTTTTACTTCTGCAAAAGAGCTGAGTGACAAACTCAAGCACTTGATGCCAAGAGGAAAGAAAATCCATCCTGCAACACTTTTGATGCAGGCAATACGCATCGAAGTCAATGATGAACTCGGTGAACTTAAATCACTGTTGCAAAGTATAGAAGAGGCAGGGCTTCCAAAAGCTAAAATAGCGATTATCTCTTTTCATTCCCTTGAAGACAGAATAGTAAAAAAAGTTTTTTCTAAATGGTCTAAATCCTGTATATGCCCGCCCGAAGCGATGCGCTGCACCTGTGGAAATGATCATCAGCTAGGGAAAGTACTGACAAAAAAGCCCATAATGGCGCAAGCAGATGAACTCAAAGAGAATGCACGCAGCAGAAGTGCAAAAATGCGGATATTTCAAATGGACAGTGAGGAGTAGGTGTGAGTGAAAAACATGAACTCTTAGATGAAGTTGACGGACTCATATCGTATAAAAGACGTCTGGACTTTAACTATTTTTTATACATGATCCTGACACTTCTTTTCATTGCCATGTTCGCTTTTCCAAAAATATATATCACCCAACAGATATATTTTAAAAGCAGAGAGATAGCAAAACTCAAGGTGGAATATGAAACATTGAAAGAAGAGAACAAGCTCATCAGAGCATCTGTTGAGTCAATAAAATTTAAAAATCAGATATTAGATACACTTTTTTAAGTTAGAAGGAAAAAAAACTTGATTCGTAAATTTATACAATTTTCTATAGAAAAACCGCTGCTCAACCACATTCTCCTCATTTTTATTTTTATGCTCTCTATTTTTGCATATATTAATATTCCAAAAGAGATATTTCCACCGATGAATATGGATAAAATAACCATTAAAGGTGGATACGCAGGAACATCTGCAGATATCTTAGACAAGATGGTTGTCCAAAGTATAGAAGATGATTTGCAGAACATAGATGCGCTTGATGAGATTAAAAGCAGCATCAAAAATGGTTCGTTTATCATCAGTGCAAAGATAAAACCGGGGTCTGACAATATTCTGGTTTTAAATGATGCCAAAGATGTCCTCAGCAGCGTAAAAAAAGATCTGCCTGCAGATATGAACGAGCCTATAGCAAAAATAAAAACGCATGCTTTTCCTCTTGTTTTGATTGCCCTCTCTGGAAATGTCTCAACTGAGGAGCTACTAAATCGTGCAGATGAGCTTAAAAGTGAACTTGCAAAGTTTAAAGATCTGAGTGATATTACCATTCGCGGCGATGCGGATGAAGAGCTTGACATTTCGCTCAATTATCCTAAGATTAAAGCGTATGGACTCAGCTCTTCAGAGGTCGTTTCCGCTATTAGTAACATCAGTTCTATTTTTCCCATTGGGACTATCAAACAAAAAGCGCACCATCTCTATATATCTACAAATAATGGAGAAAAAACCAAAGAGAAAATTGCCAATACTATCATTTATGTCGGAGGTGTAAAACTTCGTATCGGCGATATCGCTGATGTGGCATTCAAGTTGAGTGATGCTGTGGAACTTTCACACTATAATGGTGTTCGAAATATCTCCATAAATGTTACAAAAAGCAAGAGTGGTAATGCCATAGCACTTGTTAAAGACATACGTAAGCTCCTCAAAGAACAAAAGCGTAAACATCCACAATTGAACTATAATATATACACAGACACCTCTGTCTGGATTAAAAATCGTCTTAATGTGGTATTTTCAAACATAGCTTTTGGACTGATACTTGTTTTCTTGGCGATGCTTATCTTTATAAATCGCGGTATTGCTTTTGTCGTTGCTTTAGGTATTCCTGTGAGTTTTATGATAGGGCTTATTGTTACTGAGATTTTAGGTGACAGTCTCAATATGCTCTCTCTTTTGGGGGCGCTCATTGCTCTTGGTATGCTTGTTGATGAGGCTATTGTTGTAGCAGAAAATATCTACAGACATTTAGAGGAGGGTATGGAGAGAAAAGAGGCTGTCATCAATGGTGCAGCAGAGATGTTTCCAGCAGTATTCACGGCAACACTTACAACTGTTTTTGCATTCTTACCGATGCTTCTGATGACGGGTGAGATGGGGATGTTTATTAAAATCATTCCTATTATGATTACCGTGCTATTGCTTTCATCTTTGTTTGAAGCTTTTTATTTTTTGCCGCTGCATGCACATGATTTTTTAAAAGTGTCGTGTGAGGGCAGCTTTACAAAACGTTTTTGGGAAAAGATGTATGTCTGGTACAGCAAGTCACTGCACTTTTTCTTTCAACGCAAGTTTGTTTCTTTGATTCTTATAACACTTTCAATACTTGTTTTAGAATTTGTCATGATAAAACATGCCAAGTTTCAACTTTTTCCGGATTTTGACAATACTCAGGTCTATGTTTATGGAACAGTCAACATCAATAACGAGCTTAAAGATACTGAAAAGGTTGTCACAAAACTAGAAAATATCATTATGAAACATATTGATAAAGAGAATGTTTCCTCTGTCACTTCTGTCATCGGATTTAAGATGGATGCCAAAAACAGGGCAGAACTCGGTGAAAATATGTTTCATATATTTGTAGATTTGCATGAAAGAGCACCTCAAAACTTTTTTGATAAATATATAAGTCCATACCTTTCAATAGAGTATGATGCAAAAGTGCAGACCAGGGCTATAGATGCCAAAGAGATAGCGAAGAAAATTAAAGAATCTCTTGCATCTATGCAGAATGCAAAAGATGCAAAAGGGAAAAAACTTTTTGAAGAGTTGGTGGTAAAAGTTCCTGGAGCTGGTGTAGTCGCGCATGATGTAGAGATAGGCTTGAGTGCAAAAGATGGTGAAAATGTCGTGCCTTATTTGAAAAAGTTGGAGAACAAGCTCCATGAAATTAAGGGCGTATATAATATTTCAGATGATGCAACTTTGGGAGAAAAAGAGCTTAAACTCAGGGTGAACCGCTATGGGCAGGAGTTGGGATTTAACGAAGGTATAGTCTCGAATGTATTGCGGGCATATTATCTCAAAGGGGAGTATGGTAAACTCTTTAACAAGTCTGGTCTTGTCCGAATTCGTTTGGAGAGTAAGCTTGACAGTAAAATAGATTCGCTTAACAATCTCGAACTGTGTATTCCCTCTTCCAAGCAGTATGTAAAACTTAAAGATATTTGTGACTTTGAGTATAAACAGAGTTATGTAACACTCAAAAAAGAGGATGGTAAGCGAGTACGCAGTCTCTATGCGTCCATTGACAAAAAAACCATTACATCCTCAGAACTAATGCAAAAAATCGAACCGATGTTAAAAGAGTTTAAGAAAAAAGGGCTGATAGTTGAGATAAAGGGTGAAGAGAAGGAGAACAATAAGAATAAAAAAGAGATGATGCAGTCGGGGTTCATTGCAATATTTTTAATTTTTATTACATTAGTCTGGTTGTTTGATTCTATAAAGAAATCTTTAATTGTTATCAGTACAATACCGCTCGTACTCCTTGGTGTGTTTGTTGGTCATTGGTTTATGGGACTGAACCTTACTATGCCGGGCTTAATAGGCATCGTGGGACTTGCCGGAGTTGTTGTCAATGACGGGCTCATTATGGTTGATTTTATTAAAAAGGCAAAAGATACAGAAGAGTTGATGCGTCGGGCACAAACACGTCTGCGTCCGATTCTTTTGACCTCTTTAACGACCGTGTTGGGACTTTTAACACTGATATTTTTTGCATCAGGTCAGGCAAAAATCCTGCAGCCAATGGCCGTCTCTTTAGGCTACGGTATAGCATGGGCAACAGTACTCAATCTTCTGTATGTACCGCTTCTTTATGCTGTGGTCTACAAAATAAAAGCACCAATAAAAGAAAAATAGGATAAATATGAATTTAGAGACAAGTTATGCGGCATTTGGTGTTAAGCCTCCCGTTACAAAACCGATACCGGAATTTTTGCTTGAAGTTAGGGAAGAGGGCTTGCGTGAGTTGATTTCAAAACATTATGATGCCATCAAAGAGAGTAATATCTATCCTCTTTTTCCCCAAGATGATGCAGAATTTGCACAGGCAAAAGTAAATTCAGCAGATTTTTTTATACAGATTTGCGGCGGTCCTGCACATTTTAATGCAAACAGAGGAGCTCCGAGAATGATTGGCCGTCATGCCCCTTTTGCCATCGATGCAAAAGCGAGAGAAAGATGGCTGGAACTTTATAAGCCACTGCTTGAAGAGTTAAAAGAGCAGGGCGTTACAGAAACCTCTCTGTACTCATTTTGGAACTATTTAGATATATTTTCTATTTGGATGATAAATACAAAATAAGAGAGAGATATAAAGCAACTTCTAAGCAAGGGCTATGTATAATTTCGACCTACCAAAAAAGTGGGTTCTTAGCTCAGTTGGTTAGAGCCCTCCGCTCATAACGGAGTGGTCATGTGTTCGAGTCACATAGAACCCACCACTTTTACAAAATCCCAATAACTATTCAGCTTCCGGAAGTCCAAATTTTTGTGTAATTAATTCACCCTCGTCATTAAAAAAGAGATAGTAGAGTAAATCTTTTTTTACAGTTAAGCCAGCAAGATAGCGTAGTGCTAAATTTGCCTGTAGTGATGCTATGTGCATAACAATAGGTGCGGCAATACCTGCCGGTGTTTTTTTGATGATTTTGAAAGCGTCTGAGAATGAAGATTTGTCTATGAAGGCTACCTGACCGTGAAAAGCTTCGACACTGCCGTAGAGCCATGGAAGATTTTTCTTTTTTGCATAAGCATTAATCTCTGCGCGTGTCGGAAGATTATCTGTTGCATCGATAATTAAGTCAACAACGATGTTTTGATTGCTCCACTCTTCAAAGTTCATATCATGCGCTATGGCTTTTGCATAGGGGCAACGTTCTTCTATGATTTGTGTATTTATTTGTGCTTTGTTTTTACCTTCATCACCTGTCCTAAAAGCAATCTGGCGATGAATATTGTGTAGGCTGACTTCATCAAAGTCTACCATGTGAATTTCACCAATTCCCGTAGCACCAAGGGCAAAAGCAAGAGATGATCCAAGTCCACCCGAGCCAATAATGACGATTTTTTTCTCTTGTAAAGAGGCTTGTGTCTCTTCGCCCCAAAGTTGGACCTGTCTGTGAAAGTATTGCATCATGGTGAAGCCTTTATGGTGAGATTATCAAATTTTAGTGATTATAACACTCTTTTATTAATTGCTTCTTTAAATCCCCATGTTCTGCGTGAGCTGACAACATCGGAGTGACTCATGTCAACTATCATCAACTCCTCTTTATTGCCTAAGTGTGTGAGCAGTTCACCATTTGGTGATACCATGATGGAGTCACCATAAAAACTCCAGGCATACTCTTTGTCTTGATACTCTCCGATTCTGTTTGCACGCAGTATGTAGCAGTTGTGTGTGAAAGCACGTGTCGTGATTAATGCTTTCCATCGCTCATAGGATTCAAAAGTCGATACACTTGGAACCAAGATACAGTCAACATTTTTGCTGTCAAGTTTTGTAAATATATCATCAAAATGGAGTTCAAACCCACTAATAACACCAAATTTAAATCCATCTATTTTAAAAACGAGAGGTGCCTGGAGAGGTTTTACTGCATTGTCGAAAAATTTCTCTTCATTCCAATGGGTGTAGTTGATTAAGATTTGCTGTTCATAGTAGGCCGTGGAAGCCGGTGCAAATTTGGCTATGGTTTTATATACCTTACTCTTTTTTACGATGATGAGTGGTGCAATAATTGTCATATTGTAAGTAGAAGAGAGCTCTTTGAGCATTTTTATCTGATGCTCTGCCTGCTCTTTTAACATACTGAGAGACATGGATTGTAACTCTTTGAAAAATGGATTGAGTATATACTCTCCAAGCAGTAAAACTTTGACATCTTTTTTGCTTGCTATACGGATGTAGTTGTAGAGCTTTGTGGAACTCATTCCTTGAGAGCTGAGTTGAAGAACGGCTGCACGCATCTTAGGAAGCTTTTATCTCTTGGATTTTAATGACGGCATCTTCGAGCATTTTTTGGGCATCATTTAACTCTTTCATTCCTTGTTCATACGCTTTAACACTCTCTTGGAGTGTGATTTCGGGTTTCATCAAGGTCTCTAAAATCTTTTTTGCATTTTCTAGTTTTGTTTCAAACTGTTCTTTAGCCATTGAGTGCATCCTTCACATATGTTTCAAATTTATCGAGTTCGACAAGAAAGGCATCGTGCCCATAATCACTCTCTATGTCGATATAGTCGTGATTTGTATTGCCTATCTGTTTCAATTCATCTGCAATCTCTTGCATCTCGAAATTTTTAAAAAGTATATCATTTTTAAAACTAATGAGATGCATTTTTGCGCTGACACGTTTGAGTGCTTCACTTAGAGAGTCA
Organism: Sulfurimonas sp.; assembly: GCA_027038255.1. Classification (GTDB taxonomy): domain Bacteria; phylum Campylobacterota; class Campylobacteria; order Campylobacterales; family Sulfurimonadaceae; genus Sulfurimonas. The sequence goes on from JALVXQ010000242.1 coordinate 13,877, forward strand.
AACCCACGTGCAAGGTCATAAATATTGATGGCCTTGGTAATATAAAGATAGGTAAGCGGGTCAAACCATTTTGTAAAGTTGTACCCGTTATACTCTAAGTATGATTCCACTTGAAATTTTCCAAAAAGCTCATACAAGCCATCTGTCAGCTTATAATCACGTCCGAATTTTTCACGCATGGACTCCGGAGAGAGAAAACTGATATGTCCTGCCATACGTCCGATGGCCATGCCCGCAAGCCCTTGCTCTTTTATGATTTCAGGGTCATAGTAGCCCTGTTTAAAGTCAGGATCTTTTAAAATGGCTTCCTGCGCAACTTTATTAAAGGCAATAGCCCATGGTTGTGTTGCATGTGTTGCAGCCATGGCTATGATGTGATTTGCAAAATTTGGGTAGTGAATAGAGAACTGCAGTGCCTGCATACCACCCATACTCCCACCGACGATTGCGTGCACTCTGTGAATATCAAGTCTGTCAAAGAGAATTCTTTGTGCTTTTACCATATCTTTTATACTGATAACCGGAAATTTGTAACGGTAGGGCTCTTGGTGGGGATGTTGTGGGGACATAGGACCGGTTGAACCAAAACAGCTGCCAATGACATTGGAGCAGATTACAAAGTATTTATCTGTATCTATAGCTTTTTTTGGTCCAATTAAACCATCCCACCAGCCGGCTTTGCTCTCATCTTCATAAGTGCCCGCTGCGTGATGACTGCCCGTGAGTGCATGGCAAACGACAACAACATTGCTTTTATCCTCATTGAGCTCACCATATGTCTCATAGGTGATGTCATAAGGCTCTAAAATACGTCCACTCTCTAAGTAGAGTGGATTTGTAAAATGTTCTGTGTATGTTTGCAGATTTAAACTCAAGTTATGCGCTCTTTATAAAATAATTAGTGACATTTTAGCAAAAATGGCTTAAGGACACCTCTAGAAGCTATAATAACGCTCAGCATTTTATAGAGAGTTTTAATCAAGGTAGATGTTCTTCAGCATAGCTATAGCTACGGTGAAGGTTATCTAACGCAGAGTAAAGCTCTCTATAAATTGCCCAAAGGGAGGGATAAAAAAAGTGAACTTGCATAAAACTTTTTCTCACCGTAGCTACGGCTACGCTTCAAAAAAGATTTTGCACAATTTCATTTTTTTTCTTCCCTCTGAGCATTATTATAGTTTCTAGAGGTGTCCTTCATTATGTGTCAAGTGCTTGAGCAATGTCATCAATCAAATCTTTGGCACTCTCTAAACCACAGGAGATTCTAATGAGTCCTTCGGGTACGCCACAGGCGATGAGCTCTTCATGAGAGAGCTGTTGATGCGTTGTTGATGCGGGATGGGTGATAATGGATTTTGAGTCTCCAATGTTTACTACAAGAGAGTAGAGCTCTGTTGCATTGACAATTTTTTCTGCCTCTTCTAGACTTGCTACCTCAAAACTCAGCAGTCCACTGCAAAGACCGTCTGTGAAGTATTTTTGTGCATTTTTGAAGTTCGCATTCGTTACTAATCCTGGATAATTTACTTTTTTTACTTTTGGGTGAGACTCTAAAAACTCTGCAAGCATTAAAGCATTGCGTGAGTGCTCTTTCATACGAAGTGCTAAATGCTCCATGCCTTGAATGAAAAGCCAAGAGTTAAAAGGAGATACCACCGCACCGAGGTCACGCAGAAGGGAGAGTCTTGCTCGAAGTGTAAATGCCGGCAGCCCTGTCTCTGTATAGATGAGCCCGTGGTAAGAAGCATCCGGTTCATTGAAATGGGCATAACGAGGATTGTTTTTGAGTTTTTCATCTAAGCCTTTACGCTCCACTAAAATACCGCCGATGGCAAGTCCCTGTCCTGTTGTATATTTGGAAGCACTGTGCACTGTGATGTCTGCTCCCCACTCAAAAGGTCGGCAAAGCACAGGTGTTGCTACGGTATTGTCTACAACAGTTAGAATATTATGCGCATTTGCAATTTTTGTTAAAGCTTCAATATCTGCAACATCTATGCTTGGGTTGGTAAGAGATTCAAAAAAGATGACTTTCGTTTTCTCGTCGATGAGCTGCTCTAATTCACGCGGATTATGTACATCAAAAAAGCGTGCTTCAATGCCAAAACGTTTGAGCGTATGGGCAGTCTGCGTGAGGCTTCCCCCATAAAGCTGTCTTGCACAGAGAATGTTGTCGCCAGCCTCTGCAGCATTGGCAAAAGCGTAAAAAATGGCACTCATACCTGAGGATGTTGCAAGTGCTGCTTCCCCACCTTCAAGTGCTGCAAATCTTTTTTCGAAAACATCTGTTGTTGGATTGTTAAGGCGTGTATATATATTGCCAAGTTCTTTGAGTGCAAAGAGATTTGCAGCATGTTCTACATCACGAAACTCATATGCTGTTGTCTGGTAAATGGGTACTGCCATTGTACCCTGTGAGTCTTTTTCATATCCTGCGTGAAGTGCTAATGTTTGTAAATCCATTGTGGTCCTTTTTTTGTTTAGTTTTTTAAAGTCTCTGCTTTGAGATTTTCTAAAAATTCTATAATATTTGTTTGATAAGCCAGAGTGTCTTCATCACTGCTTAGTGTCAAGAAGCGTTGGAGGTCTTGTAAATCTATCTTTTTCGCATATCGTGGTACAATTTTTAACTCTTTTTGTATTGTCGTGACAAGGAGATCAAGATCTAAACCATTGTTTCTTTTTACTTTTGAGACCAATTCTTTTGTCGTGAGTAGTAGCAAGTTCGCTCTATCTTCATCTTCTTTATAAATATTCGTTGCAAGCTCTTTGACAAGAACATAATTCTCGACTTTTGGTTTGTCATTAGCTGCAATAAGTAAAGCAAAAACTTTGGCTCTGAATTCGAGTGAACCATGATGATGTACAAAAATTTCACGAAATGCACTAAAAAAATGGTGTTTGATTCTAAACGAAAGCTTCATTTATATTCCTCATGCTGTATTATAACATCTAAAATGGTATAATTCCGAAAAATAATATTTGTATAAGGATAGTTTTTATGGGCAGAGCGTTTGAATATAGAAAAGCATCGAAATTAAAAAGATGGGGAGCAATGTCAAAACTGTTTCCTAAGCTTGGAAAAGTTATTACTATGGCGGCAAAAGAGGGTGGGATGGATCCTGATTTGAACCCTAAACTGCGCACGGCAATTTTAAATGCTAAATCGGAGAATATGCCAAAAGATAATATTGACGCTGCCATAAAACGTGCTGCTGCAAAAGACAGTGCAGATATGAAAGAGGTAAACTTTGAAGGCAAAGCGCCGCATGGTGTACTGCTTTTTATAGAGTGTGCAACAGATAATAATACACGTACAGTTGCAAATGTAAAGAGTGTTTTAAATAAAAATGGTGGTGAGATGCTTACAAACGGCTCTTTGGAGTTTATGTTCTCACGCAAGGCACTCTTTGAATTTGCTCTTAAAGAGGGAATGGATATTGAAGAGTTGGAACTTGAACTTATCGATGCTGGGCTTGAGGAGATTGAAGAAGAAGAGGGACTAGTGCTTGTTACTGCAGACTATACATCTTTTGGAACGATGAATGAAGCTTTAGAAGCTATGGGCATAGAGATTACCAAAGCGACACTAGAGAGAATTGCAAATACTCCTATTGAGATTAGTGAAGCAGATCATGCTGATGTTGACAAGATACTAGAGAGACTTGAAGATGATGAGGATGTTCAAAAAGTTTATACAAATTTAGCATAATTCATGCATTGTGTAAAAGAATATTTCAGTACTACCCTCGAGGTGAAGCAGTCAAAGTTTATTGCTCATCTCGTTCCCTACAATTTATATGAATCAACACTCCAACAACTAAAAACAGAGAATCCAAAAGCACGGCATTTTGTAACTGCATACAGATACTTGAATGAATATGATCAAATCGTTGAACACTCCAGTGATGATGGTGAGCCAAAAGGGACTTCCGGAAAACCCTCCTTGATGGTTTTACAAGGGCAGGGGTTAATCAACAGTGCCGTTATTATAGTGCGATATTTTGGCGGTACAAAACTAGGCACCGGCGGATTGGTACGAGCTTACAGTGATGCCGTGAATTTGGTTATAGAGAGTGCAGAGTTATTTGAATATAAGCAAGAAATTATTAAAACCGTCGAGATAGAGTACAGTGATGTCCGCTTGATAGATTATGAGTGTGAAATATTTACAGTTGAAATAACAGAGAAAAGTTTTGAGCAGAAGGTCATGTATAAAATAAAAGCACCCAAAGAGAATATGGATGCTTTTTTAGAAAAAGTTACACGAATAATTACAATTTTATAGTTCATAAGAACGAGTAATTTTAGCTAAGGTCAAGGCGAAGTTTAAGAGTTTACTGAGAGTAAACGACTAAACTTTAACGCAGAGATTAGTTAAAAGTACCGTTCTTATTGTCTTCCTTGTACTGCATTGCCCATATCCCACATTGGTAAGAAGATACCAAGCGCAAGTAAAATAACCATTGAAGCGATAATGAGCAGCATAATCGGCTCAATAGCTTCACTCAGACCGTCAATAATGGCATCAAAGCGCATTTTATAATACTCTGCGACCTTTTTAATCATAGTATCGAGGGTACCACTGTCTTCACCGGCACGTACCATCTGAATAATCATATTTTCAAAGAGTCCTGTCTCCTCAAGTCCTTTGTTAAGTGCACCACCTTTTTCAACAGTAAAGATAACGGATTGTAACTTTCTTTTGAGTGGCAAGTTGTCAATCATATCAATAGAAGTATCTAGTGCTTCTGCAATAGGAATACCGGCACGAATCAGTTCGGAAAAAACTAAAGTAAAACGACTGAGTGTTGAGAACTTAATAATGTTTTTAATTAAATAGGTACGGAGCAAGAATTGATGCCACTTATAACGGATATCTTCATAGTTGGTAATCATATAGTTAAAAACAAAGTAAAAAACTGCAATTCCTGCTAAGACATATGGACCAAAATTATTGAAAAGATACTCTAACTTAAGAAGAATAATAGTAGGCAGGGGTAAGTGTGCATGTAACTCTTCAAAAATTGCTTTAAATTGTGGTACAACATAAGAGATGAGAATTGTAAAAGCAATTGCCATCGCAATCATAACATTTCTTGGGTATGCCATCGCTTTTTTAAATTTAACAACATTAGCACGAATCTCTTCGAGCATATCTGCTAGGGAATAGAGCGCCTCATCAAGATTACCGGTTTTTTCTCCAAGTTGAATCATTGCAATTGTTAAGTTTCCAACTTCAAAACGGAAGTTTTCCATCGCAGCAGAAAAAGAGTGTCCGGAGTTGATATCATCTGCAACTTTTGAAAAAACTGTCTCTAGTGCTTCATCCGTTGTCGCATTAGCAATTTCATTGAGTGAATCGTGAATTGATATTCCGGCATTCGTCATAACAGCTAATTGTCTGATTGCAGCGATGAGCGCATCGGGTTTTATTTTTCTTTTTTTGATGTTTTTTAAAAGGTCCGTCTTTATTCTTTTAAATTTTTCTTCAAGTGGTTCAGGAGCTTCTTCTACTTTAATGATAATTCCAGAGAGCTTGAGTTTTGCATAACTGTTTGCCTCTTTTTTATCTTCAGCATATAAACCGACTTTTTCTTTCTTCCCTTTTGTGAGTACAGTTACGAGAAAATACTTCATCCTTTTGCCACCTTTAATATTTCTTCAATACTTGTTATGCCATCAATGGCTTTTTGCAGACCATTTTGAAAGATAGGTATAAAGCCTTCTTTGTGAGCCTGTTCAAGCATCGCTTCTTTGGATGCGCCTTTTGCAATAAGAGAAGAGAGTTCTTCTGAAATATTTAAAACTTCACAAATCATCTCTCTTCCCATATAACCGGTTCCACCACACTCTTTGCAACCTTTTCCTTTATAAAAAGTTGTACCCTCAGGAACAACACCCTCAATCTCTTCAAGAACAGAAGCTGAGAGTGCATCCTCTGTTTTACAATGAATACAGAGTTTTCTTACAAGTCTTTGTGCTTGTATAGCAACAAGTGCACCACTAATGAGATAGTGTTCTATTCCCATATCGGCCATACGAGGAATAGCCGAAATAGAATCATTTGTGTGGAGGGTAGAGATAACCATATGCCCTGTAAGGGCAGCTTTGATTGCAATCTCAAGTGTTTCCTGGTCACGAATCTCCCCAATCATAATCTTGTCCGGATCTTGACGGAGAATAGAACGCAGTGCATCTGCAAAAGAGAGACCAACCTTTGCATTGACCTGTACTTGTTGAATAAGGTTCATTCGGTACTCAACCGGATCTTCAACGGTGATAACTTTATCTTCAACATTTCGAAGTTCATTCAAAGCACCATAGAGTGTTGTTGTCTTACCTGAACCAGTAGGCCCTGTAACGAGAATAATTCCATAAGGTGCCTGCAGACCTTTGAGTAGTTTATGATAACTTTCTTTGTCCATACCTGCATCTTCAAGTCTGACGAGAGCTTTCTGTTTATCAAGTACACGCATAACAATAGATTCTCCATATAAAATAGGAAGTGTCGAAATACGAAAATCAAATTCACGGGCACCTACAGCGGTTGAAAAGCGACCATCTTGCGGTTTTCGTTTTTCTGCAATATCAAGATTTGCTAAAAGTTTGAGTCTCGATGCCAAAGGAGGATAAATATCTTTTTCAAAGATAAACATCTCTATAAGCTTTCCATCAACACGGCCGCGAACAACACAGTTTTTTTCTGTAGGCTCAACATGGATATCACTTGCTCTACCGTTTATACAGGTTTTTAAAATTACATCGATGAGTAAAAGAATCGAAGAAGCTTCCTGCTGTTCTTCGAGTGTTGAGATAGAGTTCAACTCTTCACGGATTTTACGTACAAGGTCTTTTACACTATCTTTAAGGCTGATTTTGTAAAGATAATTTTCAATTTGTTTTTTTGTAGCCAATGCAATTTTTAAAATTTTTCTGGGATAGAGTCTTTGAATAGCTTCTTGTGCATCAATATCAAGTGGGTCATTAAAAGCAACTGTTACACTCATCTCATCTTGAGAGATTGGAATGGCATTATGTTTTTGAAATTGAGCAAAAGGGACGTTAGCTGTTAGATTATAATCCATATCAATGGAATCCAAATCAACAAACATTAAATCAAGTTCTTGGGCTAATTTTTGTAAAACCGCGCTCTCTAGAATATAGTCATAATCATCTATAATAGAGAGTTTATAGACACCATTACGAACCTGCTGGACAATGTATCTAATAAGCCTGTCCATAGTCATGAAGCCAGAGAGCGTGATATCTCGTAGAATGAGATTTTCACTGATGCCTTTTGCAAGCAGTCTGTCCACCTGCCCCTTCATTATGGAACCGTTGGCAAGTAAATCTGTTGTTATTCTATCCACTTTTTTCCCTTACCAATAGATGTGTCGTTTTATAAGCATTGTATCATAAAACTCCTCAATCACCATTTTAGTGATTTTGTAGTCTTTGGCCAAATAGAGTTTATATGTTAGCTTTTTGTCTTTGGGGTCTTGAAAAATATAAAAGGCTCGTTTGTCATGTTTTCCAAGTTTCGTGTATAAATCGAAAACTTTTGAGAGTACATAATTTGTTGTAGGAAGTTTAAGCTCAGAGAGTTCATAGTCATCAAGTAAAGAGTGGTATAAAAGCTTCTTTTGCATTAAAATAACTGAAAAATAAGCAGAATTTGCACGTGCTTCTTCTGAAAATTTAAGTACTGCTGTAGGGACTGCAAGTCTGTCAATATAGTCAGAATTAAGACAGGAAAAAGCATAGAGAGAGACAAATTCCTCATCTCTTTTATACTTCCCAAAATTATCAAACCCCATTGTACACACTTTCGCAAATTTTTTATTTTGGTACAATCCAAACATCTCCTGCTTAACATCAGCATATATATTTGTAATCAAAAGTAAAAGTATTAATAGTCTCATTTGAATGTCCCTGACTTTATATCATCGAGTAATATTCTTGCATTACCCGAGTGTGAATAGTGAATATACTCATTTAACGTTTTGATAGCCATATCTCTTTTATGCAGTTTTACTAATGATTTTGCAAAAATTAACCAGCTCTCCTCAATATCATTATTGATGCCATTTGTTATAAGTGCATAGTTATATGATTGTTCATAGTTTCCAAGTTCATAATATTTTTTGGCAACAAAAAGACTGAGTGCAGGATTGTTGTTCTTTTTAAATCTTGCAATAATCTCTTTAATGTCTTGTTGAGAATCTCGTCTTTCAATAGTAATAACATGCTTTTGTGGCTGCACTTTTTGCACTTTAGGAACAGATTTTTTTTGTTCGTTTTTATTAATGTCAATATATTCTTCTTCGACAGCGGGTTGATGTTGTGCTATCTTGTCTCTTTTTTTGCTCTTTTGAACTTTTTTTACTTTTGGATGCATAGTGGAATAATATGGTTGTTGCTCTTCATTTTGAATATGTCTCATAAAATTCATTGACGGTTCTAATGTAAGGTTTGTTTTTTTAGTAGAATCTACTAAAGGTATTTTTGCTATTGTCTGTTGCGATGTAGCAATTGGTTTTACTGTTTCTTGTACTATGGTGATATTTTGCTTTGATTTTGTTTTTACAATAGGCTCTGTTTGAACGATAGCCTTTGTTATATTGATTGTCGTACTCTTTTTATTTTCTGTTGGTTTTGATGGTGCTGTAAGAATGAGAACAATGACAACAATCACAACCGTACTAACAAATATAACTGCATGGGGAATATAAGATTTAATTTTGTAATGAAGCCAGCGTTTTTCTAAATCTCGTGTATTAAGCATCAATTAAACCTGTATGTATAGCTGCCATCTCTATGAGTTTTGTAGATATTTGATTTGTATTTATAGAGTAGAGCTGATTGTTTTTTTCATATGTAATATAAATCTCAAAAAGACCATAAAGCAGCTTGTTTGTATCTCTATAATTACCATGTGTATGTTTATAGATTTTATTTACTACTTTAGAGTTAAACATACTTGCTGTATCAAAACAGTTGGCTTTCATTAGTTTTTTTTGTATGTATATCTTAAGCTCAGCATTCGAAGAATTCTCGAGTTCAATAGTCTCCCAAATTCGTGTTTGAAAATGCTCTTTAGCAATAAGATCTTCTTTCTCAGTCTTATGCAGTGCTATGACAAATTTGACTGTTCTTGTGTCTGAAAGAAGTCGAATTTTCTCCATTAATTGTTCTGAATAGAGTTGTGCTTCATCAAGCAGGACAACAGGCACCTGTTCAAAGTTTTTATCTTTAACAATTTTCATAAACTGTGTAAAGTTTAATTCGCCTGCAAATTTTGTTTGAAAAACATCTTGTGCAATAGTTTTGTAGAATTCACTCTCATCTAAGATGGGTGTCTCATATAAAAAAACATTTTGAGTTTCTGTTAAATCTAAAGAGAGTTTTGTTAAAAACATACTTTTGCCTGTTCCCGGTCTTCCATAAAGAAGTATCATCTTCAAAGGTTTTTTTATAGAGTCTTTGAGAGACTGATAAATAGTTGAAACACGATCTAATTGAACATAATCTTTTGGATTAACAGTATCTAAGAAAACATTTTTAGAATTTACAAAGATACTGTCCATATATTGATTCTCCTATTTCTTATCATTTGTACTATTATCTTCTTGTTTTTCAGCTTTTTTGGCATTTTTAGAAGCAGACTCTAAATCTAGTAAATCATTACTGAGACCTTCATACCCTAAATCAGAGAGTGAAACACTATTTTTAGATTTATGGATGATATGTGGTTCAATAATAATAACCAACTCTTCTGTCGTTTTTACGATCTCTTCATATTTAAAGAGGTAGCTAATGATTGGTATGTCACCTAAGATAGGTACTTTACTAGAGTTTTTTGTGTTTTTTGAGTTGATAAGACCACCAAGAATAATACGATTCCCATCTTTAACTGTAACAACAGAAGAAAGTTGGCGACGAGTTAAATCTGGCGGCATAGTTCTTCCTGTATTGTCTGTTCCTGCAAGGTTTGTAGTTGTCTCTGATAGGGAAGGATTTATTTTTAGTGTAATAGTTTTATCATCTGATATTTCAGGTGTAATGGTTAAAAGAACACCCGCAAAAACAGATTTTATATCTTCATTTTGTGTTGTTGCTGCTACACCACCACCGGTACCTTGCTGATTTGTCTGTGATTGTATTTTATAAAAATATTCTGTACCTGCTGTAATAAGTGCCGGCTGATTGTTTAAAGTTAAGACTTTTGGATTTGAAATAGAATTAACATCACCTTGTGTTTTTAAGAATTTAATGACTTCATTGAGTGAAGCACCACCCTGTATTGTGGCAATAGTTGCTATGCCTGATGCACCGTTAAGTGCTGCTGTTGTTATAGATGGATTTGTTGCATCTGTCACATCAAATGTATCAACATTTTGAAGGCTCATAGTATTGATTCCTAGTTTAACATTTTGTAGGGCATAGAGTTGCTGCCAGTCAATTCCTGTTGTTTTTCCTTCACTCAAAGTGACAGATAGTATTTGTACATCAATAAGTACTTGTAGTTGTACTTTGTCTTGAAGCTTTTTAAGATAGGAGTCAAATCGTTTTAGCTGTTCTGATGTAGCAGTGATAGTAATAAGACCTGCATTTTTATTTATAATCGGTGCAGGTGCTTTATATGTGTCTTCTGGACGATTGAGTACATGTCGAAATTCAGTGTCAAGTTGTTCCCAAAATTTTACTTCGTCCGTACTCTCTATTTTCATGCCACTGTCAGCACTTGCATTGCTTCCAGAAGTTGCACTACCACTACTTCCTCCACCAGCTGTTGGACCTTGAGTACTGCTTCCAGAAGAACTGAGTGTTACATCAGTACTTCCTGAACTTTTTCTTTGAGAGAGAATATAGTCAATGTTAAAGACTTTTGTTTGTAAATAAGAAATCTTAAGTAGGTTATTCTCTAATGTATATGTGAGATTATGCTCTGATAAAATAATATTAAGAACTTCATCAATTGTTAAGTTCTTTAAGTTTGTTTTGTTGAGTTGTGTTTGAAGAAATTGTTCTGCATTAGGATCAGTGATAATGATACTAAATCCACACTCATCGCTTAGTTGATCAATAAAATCAATGATTTTTGTATTTTTTGATGAACTTATGCTGAAAAGTTCATAAGAACAATCTGCAAAGCTACTCGTCGATACAATGGTTGTTAAAATGGCCGCACAAAGCGATGTTTTAATAAATTTCATTTTTCATTCCTACTTATTATTAAATTTAAGATTTTTACTTTTTGTCTCTGTTGAGAGAAGTGTCTGTTTTTTACCTCGAGTCAATAATATTGACTGAGGATTGACTTTTTCAAGTTTATACCCATAAACTTTTTCACCTTCTTGATACCATTTTCCATTAATGAGTGCTGATTTATTTAAAATTGCATCTAATGAGATTTTGGAAGAGTGTGTTAAAACTTGCTTCTTAGAAGAACTTTTAGAGTATCTTCTATAAGGTGATCTTACTCGTTTTGTTGCCTTTTTTGGATGTAAAAAGATGAAAGGATCTTTGAGTTTAGAAATATCTTTGTTAGATACTCCTTCTCTTGGCGGTTTAATAGCCTCTACCTGTTCATCTACCCATGAAAGCTCATTGGCAAGCATATTTGTAGCGACAAGTAAGATTGAAATTAGAATTAGCTTTTTCATTAGTATTTAATCCCCCATACTGAGATTTTAAAATCAGATGTTAAAGCATCTTCGGCTTTTATATCAAAGTCATGTATATCTACAACAAGATCACTCTGCTCTAGTGAGTTTATGAATTTTACAGTGTTTCTAAAGTTTCCTTCAGCATTTACTGTAATGTCTAAGATATGCCCAAAGGAGCTTCCGACTTTCGCATATTTATTTGTTATATTATTAATTTTCAGATGATATTTTTGAGCATTTGTCGTAATTGAGTCAAGATACTGACCCCATGCTCGTTCATCATAGATAAGTGACGATATAGTTTCAATCTTGCTTTTAATGTAAGCATTGTTCTTCTTATTCATCAGCATATTGTCATTGATTCTTTTAATCTCTCTGTCAAGCTGTGTAATCTTCGTTTCTGGATTTCTTTGAAGATACTGCTTGTCACTGGCAATCTTTTTTTCAAATCTTAAAACACTTGCTCTTGTTTGATTAAAACTTTCAAAAGAACTGTCCCAGAAAAAGAGGTAAGCAAAAGCAAAAATTCCGGCTACAATCATACCATAGGTCATGTAGATTTCTTTTTGTTCTTTACCCTTAAAGATGCTGTCTATTTTATGTAAGTAATCTTCTATATTTATTTTCATAATAATGTAACCTTCAACTCACTAAGGTAAACTTTTAATTTATCATCGAATTTAATCTCTTCTAAATCAAAATTGTATTTGCCTTCTTGCTTTTTTGTAAGATACTCTACGAGTTTGGTGATTTCTCTGTCTTTTGGTGAAACAAGGTCTAGCGTTAAAACTTTCCCTGTTTTCTCGTCTTCGCCATAGCCTATAGAACTAACATTTACTTTAAATTTAGTGATATCTTTTGTAAAAGCAGCGATGAGTTTTGCTTTCATAGGATAATCAACTTTTACCTCATGAATTTTTATGAGTGTATTTTTCTTTTCATTATACTCTTTCTTCTCCTGAGCAAGAAGAGTTAAGGCTTTTTCTTTGTCAGCCAATCTATTTTTTATTGTAGCCTCTCTAGTAATCTTAGTATTGTGGACTTCTTTGTAATTTTGTTTTAAGAGGTCCTCTTGCAGTTCTTGTGCATAGGTTAAAATCCAATAAGTAATAGGGTATGCAAAAGCAAGAGCAAAAGCAGCAGCAGTTAAAATGATTAACTTACCACTCTCTCTTCGAATAAATTTTGGAGGACGTCTGTAGTTTGTAAAGTTACACTCATATCTTTCCATTGGAGGGACAAGGGTATAGAGCTGCATAAGTGAATGCATTTGATCAAGATAAACATCATCAGCTGTTTCAAAAGCATAGTCAAAATCAAACTCGCCTGCATGAATGTTAAGCTCAACTTCCAACATTTCATGTAGTTTTGTTTGGGTTTGAACTTGTGTGCCTATATATATATGTTCAAACTTATCAAGTTCAAAAGCTCTTTTTGCATATGTTAAGATATCATTGATATTTGCGATGAGCTCTTTATAGAGTCGGATGAGATACTCTTTGTATTCACTGTTACTCTCTTTAAGATTGACCTCTGAGAGAAAATCCATAAAATCATCATAAGTAATGCGTTCACCATAAAGCTCACAAAATCTTTCATGCATATCCATAAAAGAGTATTTAATAGATTTTGTATAGATAAACTCTTTATTTCCATAAATAGTTAAAGAAGCATCATTCTCTTGAAAGTAGATAAAACAGTGTACACCACTACTGTCAATAATCTCTTTTGAATAAAGAGATTTAATCATAAGTGGTGCAGGAACTATGACATCTATATATTTTACTTTTTCAACAACTTTTTCGAAAGTATTTGTTAAGTCAAGCGGATCGACAATAAAGATATGGAAATGTCTGTTATCCTCATCTAAGTTGTTGAAAGTTTCGATATATTGAATTTGGTACTCAACTGCTTGGTCAAGTGCTAGCTCATCATATGCTTTATTATTAATAGCATCAAAAACATCTTCGTCCGGAATATTTTTACTAATTTCAATTTGTGCAGTAATGAACTCTTTTGTATTGAGATACGATATTACAAATTGATCTTTTGAAAATTCTGGAGTTTTTGACTCACTAATAAAACTAGATACACTACTGAAATAGGTATCTTTGTAGGGATTAACAGATAGTACACTTGAAAAAGAGTGTTGTGCTGACGTACTCATTGATTATAATCCTATTTAAATTTAACCATTAACATGGAACAAAATCCATCATTATTGTAAAACTCTATCCTGTAGGTTGTATTGGCCCTATCCACAGCATATCGTGTTCCAAGATCTTTTCGAGAGATTAAAATACCACTCTCGTCTTTTCTGTTTTTAGAGTGATAACCAATAATGTTAACACGAAAATTTTTACCTTTAATAATCTTAAAATCGTCATTTATGTAAAATTCTGAAGCTTTTGGTAGAGCAATTAACTTTCCATCAGCTTTAATTTTATATAATTTTGGACAACTATTTGACATTTTAAAGTATTGAGGCTTCAGCGTAGTAATCTTTTTATTACCAATATAGACATCGTATACGCCTTGCCTATTCTTTTTAACTATTCCCAATGGATGAGAAAAGTTAAACTCGTTACTTTTTGATTTTATCGGAATGTAGCTTAAAGATTTTTTTATATCACGTAAATTTAACAAAATATTGTGATTTATTCCCAAAGTTCCATAATCTTTTATTATTTTAGCGATATTTTTTTCGCTTAGCTCAAAGTCACGGAAGTACTGTATATGCATTATTTTCATGAATTCTTCAATGGCAAGCAGTTGATAAAAGACTTTTTGTGAGAGGCTTGAAAGGTTTTTACTTGTCTCTATCGCAAAAGCAGGTTTATTATTTGTAACTGAAAAATAGGTAAGTGAGAGTTGCATCTGTTCATCTTCATATTTTGTATTTGTATTTTTCACATCAAAACTATGGTGTTGTTTGAGAAGTTTCTTGTTAATGTTGTTTTTTACATTAATTGCAATATTGTTGAGATTTCCAAAAGGCTGGTCCTGTTTTAAATTACATTGATCAATAACACAGGTTTGCCCCCATGCATTTGGATTATAGATGCTTCCTTGCTCTTTTTTACGATAAAAACCATGCCCGTCATGAAGATTGAGTACTAAAGAGACTTTTTTTTCTAAAATAATCTTTTTAATTTCATCTACAGTTTCTTTATCTTTGTCATTTGGATCTATATGAGAAAATTTTCTATTCATATCGCCATGAATACCGCGTTTGTTGGCAATAATACTCTCTTTATTGAGATTTGGAATTATCCAGAGATTCTTTGATGTGATTTTATAGTGCATAGCCAGAATTGCTGCAGAAAAATAACCTCCAGGCTCATTTCCATGGATACCACCAATGACTAAAAGAGTGGTATTAGAGTCACTGTTTTCTCTCTTGATAAGATTTATCTTCGCAAAAAGGAGATGAGTATAAAGAAGGGAGAAGATAATTATGAATGCTTTCACACTTATCTCTCTGTGATAATATTGAATTTGTCGTCAGTCAGTTTTACTATGAGCACTTTGTTCCCGTTAAAAGAGAAGCTTTTGGATTTATATTTTTCTTTAAAAGCAATTTTGAAAATATTTTTTGTATCAGGATAGGGAATTACATTGATATCTTGAAAAATAATGCTTTTTTTCTCCTGTTTATTGAAGATTCTTGTTTTATATTTTTTGAACTGAGCAAGGGACATACCGTCAAAACGTTTGAATTTTGGTGCATAAAAACTCAAATACTTATCTATGTCATTATATACCCACGAGTATCTCCATGCAAAAAGATTAGCAAGAACTTTAGCAAGAACGGCTTTATTTGCACTGTCCTTTTTTACAACATCTTCATCGATAATTAAGATGGTTTTACTAATGTCTATATTTTTATCAAGACACTTGATACTTTTGTTGTTAATTGCAATACATCCCTTTGTAAACTCATCTCGTTTTTGATGAGTTGGAAGTCCATGTATCCATATTCCTTGGCCAGTTTTGCCTTTATATTTGTCAAAAATATTAGGGTAAGAGGTAACAAAAGCCATTGGACCATAAAAAGAGTCCACTTTAGTTATTTTTTTCACAATATTATAAATACCAATAGGCGTTCTTAAATCTCCCTCTTTCTCTTTATCGCCTTTGAGTTTTCCTGTAAAGGCACTGTACTCCCTTTTTAGCTTGTAACTATTATTTGCATCTCGTTTATAGATACAAAGCTGTGACTTCGATTTATCACACGCAAGGATATTGTCATAAGACTCAAAATAACCAAATCTTGTATCAATATTTTGAAGATACTCTTTCCAGTACGTCTCCTGGGCGAGCTTTTTGTCAAGCTCTTTTTGTATATCTTTAATGCCATGATTTCTGTAATGTGTTAAAAGATTGACATCCGTAGCAAAAAGGAGTGATGTAAAAGAGAGCAATATGATTGAAAAAAACACCTTTTTAATGTTATTGTGCATTGTCATATCCTATCTCTTTTAAGAAATTTTTATCTTTTGTCCACCCTTTTTTGACAACGACCTGAAGATTGAGATAAGCTTTTTTTCCGCTCAGTATTTCTATCTTTTCTCTGGCTGCTTTTCCGATTCTTTTGATAGATTCACCCTTCTTCCCGATGATGATACCTTTTTGAGACTCTTTTTCTATAATGATCGTCGCATAGATTCTGTCTATGCCATGATCCTCTTCTATAGAGTCAATAATGACATCAGATTCATAGGGAACTTCATCACTGACATTTTCAAAGATACCTTCACGAATAAAGCCGGCATAGATATCACGGACAAGTTCACTTGTTAAATCTTCAGGATCATATAAAAAAGGTGATTCAGGAAGGAGTTTTGTGATGGTATCAAGCAGATCTTTATGTCCTACTTTTCTTGGAATGGCAACAGGAATGAGTGCTTCAAATTTCTCTGCATATTGATTATATGAGGCGATTTTTTTGAAAAGTTTTTCTTGGGAAACCTGATCGATTTTTGAAAGTACAATGATATGTGGGATATCTTTTTTGTTAAGTTTTAAAAATTTTTCATAATGCTCTGTAGAGTCTGTAATAGGTGCAAGGTAGACAATCAAATCACAATCTCCCATCGCTTTGAGTGCTTCATCAAGCATGAACTTATTGAGTACCTTCTCTTTTTCATGCAGACCGGGCGTATCTACAAAAATTATTTGTGCATTGTCTTGCATAACAATAGCATTGGAGCGTTTCCGAGTAGCATTTGCTTTTTGGCTTACCATGGCTATCTTCTCACCTAAAAGTGAGTTCATTAGTGTGCTTTTTCCAGCGTTAGGGCGTCCAATCAGGGAAACGAAACCAGCTTTTGTCATCTATATTACCTTCATTTGTTATTTTACGAGAGTACTACAATATGTAGCGTGAGAGGTCATCATCTTCGACAACTTCATCGAGTTTTTCATGGACAAGTTCACTTGTTACAATAAACTCTTTTCCTTTATACTCATCAGCATTGAAACTGATATCTTCAAGTATGCGTTCAAGAAC
>JALVXQ010000243.1:0-1299 GCA_027038255.1 Sulfurimonas sp.
GGTCAAAGCAGCTGAAAAAGCATGTCATATGGGATTTTATGATCTGTTTAAGTATTTGTCTAATTATATGGACCATGAAGATGCTTTCAGTATGACCCTGCGAGTCAAAAGAGGCTTAGCAGATACCTCGGTAAAAGGAGGATACACAAAAGATCAAGTGTATCTGGATGGGTATATATCGGTAAAATCAATGACTATGAACGACCGGTTAAAACTCTATTACGGGAAAATCGGAAAAGAGGATATCGCATTATTAAAAGATATCCCTCTTGTAGAGATGATTACATATCCTAAGTGGATAAAAACATTTTCATAAATATTGCAGGGTGATAATGCGCATTATCACCCTGTAAGAAATTATTTGGCTTTTGGAACGTCAAACAATTGTATGTCTACATATGGTTTTAGTGCCTGGTTTAGTGCTCTGGCACCATAAGGACTTTGAGAAGCCTTGTTTATAATAGCTTCGATATCTTCATCTGAAAGATCTAAAGACAGGCCATTTGATCGAAGCATCTGCTGGTACTTTTTTAGTGGAGAGCGATCACTGTGTAGCAGAATAGAGCGAAGAACATCTTTTGAGAGTTTTTGCAAGACAATAATATCGCCAATCCTGCCTAAAAGTTCTTTTGGCAGGTCAGTTTTTTCAATTTCACTTTTTTTCAGTCCTGTCTTGTTCTCTGACGTATCTGTTATAAAGCCGCTTTGTCTGCCTTTTTGATCAATAAGACTTTGAAATGACCCTGCAAAAACAAAAAGTATGTTCTTGGTGGATATACTGGTAATTGATCTGAATTCGTGCATCTCCTCTTGTGTTTTATCGATGGGAAATTCGGTACCTTCTACCAGGCGAAGAAGCTGATGTAAAATGGATGTGCCATCGTGATGGACTAAAAGCTTGTCAATCTCGTCAAAAAAAATGACAGCACTCTCTGCATACAGGCGTTTGTAATTGGTCTTTCTTAACAGGTCTTTGAGGATATCGCTGATTGTGTACCCCCGTATTCCGGCAGAGACAAGAGAGCTGCTATCGACATGAAGGTAGGGGATCCCCATGAGGTCGCATCCTGTCTGAAGCATAAAAGACTTGCCACTTCCTGTCGCACCGCTGATGAGTACCGGATCTAGCGGAGGGAAGGGGAGCTCTTTTCTGCTTGTCATAGCATAGTGTATTTTGTTGTGATAGTAAAGAACGGTAGCAACTTTTGTTACAGCTTCTGTCTGTCCCTTGATGGATTTTTCCAGAATGTACCGGATAGATTTTGGAATAAGATGGTGGTGCTTGTCAAATGCTATGTT
>JALVXQ010000243.1:1309-1809 GCA_027038255.1 Sulfurimonas sp.
ATGTTCCCGGAGTCTGTATCGATAAAGTGCATAAGGTTTTTTTCTATGAGCTGCCACTCCCTTTCGGCTTTTTTGACAAGTTTTTTTATGTCGCTACGCTGCGTTAGAAAAAGTTCATGCCATCTACCGATCTCCTCTTCCCAGACCTTGATAAGCTCAGTGATCTGAAATTCAGAGAGTGTTGATGATGCACCGAGGACTTTGAGTTTTTCATTTGTATCGAGAGAAATAGAACTCTTAAGCAGCTGTTCAAAACGGTGTGCTGTCGCTTTGTCAATAAACGATTGTTTGAGAATGCCGTAGTATGTTTTGTGTTTGCGCAGTACACCCCATCGATCCTGGTCATATGTTATCCTGTCTGCCCATGTTTTTTTATCAGGATTGGCATGCAGAAGACCAATGTGATGTGACTTTGCTTTATGCATGGCTGCTATGGCAAAGGAGAGTGGCAGTACCTCTTTGTCAAGATGTTTCGCTATCAGCTGGCTGGTGTCATTGGT
>JALVXQ010000244.1 GCA_027038255.1 Sulfurimonas sp.
AAAAGTACGAGACGGCATAATTATTGACAGATTTGAGTCTTTGGTACATGCAAAAGAGATTAATCCTCACATTACAGAGATAACAGGCATTAAAGTCGAAGACACAAAAGATGCTCCCCCACTGCCCGAAGTATTAAAAAAATTCAAACTCTTTCTCGGCAATGCCATCTTTATAGCACATGATGTTAAGTTTGATTATATGTTTATCTCAAAAAGCATGCAAAAGATTGGGCTTGAACCACTGTTAAACAGAAGCCTCTGCTCTCTTGCACTTGCCGAGCGGACAATAGTATCCTACCGTTATGCACTCTCATACCTCAATGATGCACTCAATCTCAATCCAAATGCGACACATCATCGTGCTATGAGTGATGTGCTGACAACATATGGACTTTTTTTACTGTCACTGAAAAATTTAGATGAGAATATAGAAACTGTCGAAGATATCATACGATTTTCAAAAGAGTCAAAAAGGCTAAAGAGACCAAAATTTGACCCTCTGGTAAAGATTTAGAGGGAGGCTTTTATACCGCTGGGGTTATTTCTAATTCTGCGAAAGCACCCGGTTTCGTAAGTTTCGCATAGCGCGCATCCATACGTTCCTCTTCACTCATCGCTTTTAATTTAGCCACTTCTTTTAAAAAGTAGTCAGCAATAGCCGAAGCTGCTGCTTCTTTTTCACGATGTGCACCGATGAGAGGCTCATTGATGATATCATCAATTAAATCAAGATCTTTGAGATCCTGTGAAGTAATTTTAAGAGCATTTGTAGCTGTTTCGACTTTTTTAGGGTCATTCCAAAGAATTGCAGCACAACCCTCAGGAGAGATAACACTAAAAATAGAGTAACGCATCATCGCAAACTTATCAGCTACGCCGATAGCAAGAGCACCACCGGAGCCACCTTCACCAATTACTACAGAAATAGTAGGTGTTTTGAGTTCTGCTAACTCTAAAAGGTTTCTAGCAATTGCTTCTGATTGGTTTCTCTCTTCTGCACCGATTCCAGGATATGCACCCGGAGTGTCTATGAGCATTAAAAGTGGAAGGTTAAACTTCTCTGCAAGTTTTGCAGCACGAAGTGCTTTTCTATAGCCTTCAGGATGCGGCATACCAAAGTTACGCTTGAGCTTGTTTTTTGTTCCACGCCCTTTTTGCTCACCGATAACAACCACTTTTTCATCACCGATATAACCCATATAGCACATAATCGCTGCATCATCACGGAAATGTCTGTCTCCATGAATCTCATACTTATCTTTCATTATAAGATTGATATAGTCAAGTGCATAAGGACGATCAAGATGACGTGCAAGCTGCAGTTTTTGGAAGTCAGAAAGATTTTTATAAATCTTTTCAACCTCTTTGTCTAATTTCTTTTTTAGCTCTTCAACAGCCGTATAATCATGACGAACCTGTGCAGAGATAATATCTTCTTGAATAAATTTAATCTTATATTCGAAGTCTAAGTATGTAGCCAAATTAAATCCTTATTAGATTTTTTTGAAAATAAGAACGCCGTTAGTTCCACCAAAACCAAAAGAGTTAGACATAACAACATTCAAGTCTGCTTTTCTCGCACCCTCTGTTACATAATCAAGGTCACAGTTTTCATCCGGTGTCTCATAGTTAATCGTTGGAGGAATGATGCCATCTCTCATAGCCATTAAACACGTTACTGCTTCAATTCCACCGGCTGCACCAAGACAGTGACCGATTTGACCTTTAATAGAACTCATTGGAGGACAGTTTTCTTTGCCGCCAAGCAGGCCTTTGAGTGCCAAAGTTTCATTTTTATCATTAACAGGAGTAGAAGTTCCATGTGCATTTACATAGTCAAGTTTTGGCTCGCCTGCCATTGTATAGGCTGCCTTCATTGCGCGTGCAGGACCATCAAGTGATGGTGTTGTAATATGATTTGCATCACCGCTCTCACCAAAACCTATGATTTCACCATAAATTTTCGCGCCACGAGCTACCGCATCTTCATATACTTCTAAAATAAGAGCACCTGCACCTTCACCCATTACAAAACCATCACGGTCAGCATCAAATGGACGTGAAGCATGTTTTGGGTCATCATTTCTTGTAGAGAGTGCCTTCATTGCAGCAAATCCACCAACACCTACACCTGTTATAGCAGATTCAGCAGTCACAACCAACATCTTGTCTGCTCCACCACATATGATTGTTTTACACGCTTCACTTACAGCATGTGTACCAGCAGCACAAGCAGTCACAGATGAGAGGTTTGGACCTTTTGTTCCATGTGCAATGGAGACAAATCCACCAAGCATATTTACAAGTGCACCCGGGATAAAGAAAGGAGAGATACGTCTTGGTCCGCGAGTATCTAGAATGATTGAGTTTTTCTCGATTGATGGAAGACCGCCAATACCAGAACCTGCTGAGACACCAAATCTATCCATATCGGTATCTTCTGAAATCGCAGCATCAGCCATTGCTTCTTGTGCAGCTTTAAGCCCAAGGTGAATAAATCTGTCTGCTTTTTTAACTTCTTTAGGAGGCATAACAGTTGCGGGGTCAAAATCTTTTACTTCTCCCGCAATTCTTGCACTAAATGCTTCAGGGTCAAAAAGAGTAATGGTATCTATTCCACACTCACCTTCACATATTGCTTTAAATGCGCTCTCTTTGTCGTTTCCAACAGAATTTATCATACCAAGACCGGTAACTACTACTCTTTTCATATACACTCTCCATAAAATATAAAATACTTTTAAAAATTAATCGTCAAATTAACTACTAAAAATATTTACTTCCAAGAAGCTTTTACTTCTTGGCTTAAGTAAATTACGACTATTTGTTTTCTATATAGTTAACAACATCTTGTACAGTTTGAATCTTTTCAGCTTCATCATCAGGAATTTCGATATCGAATTTTTCTTCAAGAGCCATTACTAATTCTACTACATCAAGGCTATCTGCACCTAGATCCTCTACAAATTTTGAATCTTCTTTTACCTCATCTGGGCTCACGCTTAGTTGTTCAACTACTACTTCTTTAATATCGTCTAAAAGTGCCATTATAGCTCCTGTCTTTAAGTTTAAAATCCCGTAATTATAGCATAATTATCTTAATTGAATTGGAAACAAAACAAAAAAAATTAATTATTTTATGCCATATTCATCCCGCCGTTTACCTTGAGTGTCTCTCCTGTTATATAAGAAGAGTGGTCAGAAAGTAAAAAGGCTGTTGCCTCTGCAACCTCAGCCGGATTTCCAAAGCGGTTCATTGGAATCTTGTCCGTAAAGCTTTTCTTGACTTCATCACTCAGCACATCTGTCATCTCAGTTGCGATAAACCCAGGCGTTACCGTGTTAAATCGGATGCCGCTTGTTGCTGCTTCAATTGCGAATGATTTTGTCATCGCTATCACACCGCCTTTTGATGCCGCATAGTTTGTCTGTCCGCCGTTTCCTGTCTCACCGACGATGGAAGCGATATTTACAACTGAGCCAAATTTTTTCTTGCGCGCTGCTTTAAAAAATTCTCGACAACCAATAAATGCCGATGTCAAGTTTGCATTGATTACAGACATAAAATCGTCTCTCTTCATACGAAGTGCCAGTTTGTCATTTGTAATACCTGCATTGTTTACAAGGTATGAAAGTTCTCCGTCACTCGATACTATGGTTTTTACCGCATCAATGAATGCCGCTTCATCACTTACATCAAACCCAATAACAGCAGCCTCTCCACCGGCAGCTTTAATCGCCTCTTTTACTGCATCTGCCTCGGCTGCACCACTTCTGTAATTCACCCAGACTTTGAGACCATAGCCTGCCAATACTTTTGCAATCTCCGCACCGATACCACGACTTGAACCTGTTACTAGAACATTCTTTCCACTAAATTTCATATAATTCTACTCCTTCTTTGTTAATTAAACTAAACTATGATCCATCTCTGACGGAATTGCTACATCCATCAGCTTGAGCACTGTCGGTGCAATGTTATTCAGACCGCCATTTTCCACTTTTTCAACACCCTGGGCATCTACAAAGCACCATACTTTTCCGACAGTATGATTTGTAAGTACATTACCTGCATCATCCCGCATCTCTTCACAGTTCCCATGGTCTGAAGTCAATACAAATGCATAATCATTCTCTTTTGCTTTTCTCCAGATACGACCAAGCTCGCCATCCACTGTCTCAACCGCTTTTTTTGCTGCTTCAAAATCTCCGGTATGCCCTACCATATCTCCATTTGCAAAATTAACAACGATAAAGTCATAGCCATCATCCAGAGCGGACAAAACAGCATCACCCACTTTATCTGCACTCATCTCTGGTTGCATATCATATGTTTTTACATTCGGAGAAGGAATAAGCACCCGTGTTTCATTTGCATAAGGCTCATCTATTCCACCATTTAAAAAGAATGTTACATGTGCATATTTTTCTGTCTCAGCTGTATGAAGCTGTCTGAGATTTGCATTAGAAATGACTTCTGCCAGTGTATTTTTCGGCGGCTCTTTTTTAAAGAGTACCGGATAGTTAAAACTTTTATCATACTCTGTAATCGTTGCCAAATGCACTTTAATATCTTTACGCTCAAACTCGGAAAACTCCTCCGAAGCAAGGGCAGTAACCATCTCACGCATTCGATCACTTCTAAAGTTTATAGTTAAAACTGCATCCCCGTCTTGCATTCCGTTATACCCTTCAAATGCAGTTGGTTCAACAAATTCATCTGTCTCCCCTTGTGCATAAGAGTACCCGATGTAAGCTTCAGCAGACATAGATGTTTTTGGTTCAGCATTGACAATCGCATCATATCCGCGCTTGATTCTCTCCCATCTGTTATCTCTGTCCATTGCATAAAAACGGCCTGAAATAGTTGCAATCGTTACATTCTCATGCAGGTGCTCTTTTACTTTTTCTATATAAGCATTTGCTGAAGTCGGTGAGACATCCCGTCCATCAGTAATAAGATGCAAAAAGACTTTTTTACCGTTTTTTGCAGCGATGTCAGCTATTCCCATAAAATGGTCGATGTGGGAATGCACGCCGCCGTCACTCATAAGTCCAATAAGATGGAGTCTGTCACTTTTAGAAAAAAGTTCCTGTAGCACTTCATTTGACTCTAATGTTCCCTCTTGCAGCGCCAAAGATATCTTTACCAAATCCTGATACAAAATCCTTCCGCTGCCTATGCTCATATGCCCTACTTCAGAGTTCCCCATCTGTCCCTCTGGAAGTCCGACACTCAAACCAAAAGTATCTATAAGAGAGTGCGGAACCTCTTTGAAAAGTCTGTCATAAGTTGGTTTATTCGCATTGTAAAAGGCATTATGTTCTGTCTTTGAACAAAACCCTATGCCGTCCGTAATGACCAATATTGCTTTTTTACTCAATACAACTATCCTGCTATAAATTTTCTATTAATAATTCGTTTGCGGATTATACTATAATGTCACTTTAATTTTATAAACGAACAGGAAATAAATTTGCTTTATTGGTTACATGATTTTCTCGATATTAACATTTTAGGATACATTACTATCCGTGCCGGAGTCGCTTTTTTCATAGCACTTTGTTTAACACTTTACCTCTTACCGAAATTTATCAGATGGGCACAGAGAACGTCGAGTGTCCAACCAATTAATGACTGGGCACCTGAGCGACACCAGGAAAAACGTTCAACACCTACGATGGGCGGGATTGTATTTATCGGAGCAACGCTTTTTGCTTCACTTTTGACTATTCGTCTTGATAATTACTACGCCTTAGGTGCCATATTAACACTTGTTCTTTTTTCTCTTATCGGTTTTTATGATGACTTTGCAAAGATTAAAAAAAGTGAAAACCTTGCAGGATTTAAAGCACGCACAAAGCTTGCTCTGCAGATTGTATCTGCCTTTGCAGTCGCTGCTTTTTTATCTCTTTTTGCAGACTTTAACACAGACTTGTATGTGCCATTTTTAAAGAATCCTGTCATAGATATGGGTGCTTTTGCCATACTTCTTTGGGTGTTAGTTATCATCTCAACTTCCAATGCGGTCAATCTCACAGACGGGCTTGACGGACTGGCTACAGTGCCTTCCATCATTGCTTTAACATCATTTAGTATCATCATATATATTACAGGAAATGTCAAAATAAGCTCCTATCTTTTGATGCCGCATTTTGAAGTGAGTGAAGTCGCCATCATTGCAAGTGCGCTCATTGGAGCACTCACTGGATTTCTTTGGTATAACTGTCACCCTGCCGAAGTTTTTATGGGAGACAGTGGTTCTTTGACCATAGGTGCATTTTTAGGCTACCTTGCCATCATCTCAAAAAGTGAAATTCTTCTGCTGCTGATTGGTTCCATCTTTGTTATCGAGACGCTTTCTGTCATTTTACAGGTGGGAAGTTTCAAGTTTCGGCAAAAAAGAGTCTTTCTTATGGCGCCCATACACCATCACTTTGAGATGAAAAAGTGGGCAGAGAACAAAATCATTGTACGATTTTGGATTATTGCCATACTCTCAAATATATTGGCACTCATAACTCTCAAAATCAGATAATGAAACTTGCACTCTTGGCTTCTCATAACGGCAGTGCATTGGATGCAATCTACAGTGCCATTGCTAACAAAGAGTTAGATACTGTAGAACTCGCTCTCGTCATCTCCAACAACACAAATGCAAAAGTCCTACAAAAAGCCGAAGCTTACAATATAGAATCAAAACTTATCAATGCAAACACACATATAAATGCCGATGAGGAACTTTTTACTACACTGCAACAAGAGAATATTGATATCATTTTCCTTGCAGGCTATATGAAAAAAATATCTCCAAAAATTACAAAAAACTTTAAAATTATAAACTCTCATCCTGCCCTTTTGCCAAAATTTGGCGGTGCAGGAATGTATGGCAGATATGTACATGAAGCAGTCATAGCAAGTGGCGAAACGCTCAGCGGAGTCACTATTCATGAAGTGAATGAGAATTACGATGAAGGTGAAATCATTCTTCAAAAAGCACTTTCTTTACATGAGAATGAAACGGTGGAAAGCTTGGAGCAACGCATCAAATCGCTTGAAAGAATAGCCATTATCGAAGGTCTTTCTAAATGTTTGAGTTAGCAGAGTATATTGGTATTATCGCCTTTACCATGAGTGGTTTTTTTGTAGCTGTACGCAACAATCTTGACCTCTTAGGGGTACTTATCGCTACTTTTTTAACAGCTTTGGGAGGAGGGATTATTCGTGACATTACCGTGAACAAAGTTCCTTTTACTTTCTCACATACTTATCCTGCACTCATTGTCATTATTGTCATGCTTTTACTTATCATTTTTAGATTTCACAAAAGAAACTCACTTGAGAACAAACCGCTTTTCATTTTAAGTGACTCCATAGGTCTTGTCTCTTTTAGTATCTCCGGTGCACTTATTGCATTGGATGTAGGATTTAATTTGGCTGGTGTGATTGCTATGTCTTTCATCACCGCAGTAGGTGGAGGAATTGCACGCGATGTCATCATCAATGAAGTACCTTTTGTTTTAAAAACAGGATTTTATGGCACAGTATCCATTCTTATTGCTCTTGTTTTATACTTGCTGCATCAGCAAAATCTTATGAGCTTTACAGTTATTGCTGCCCTTTTTGTTGCAGCACTTTCACTCAGACTCCTTGCCTATTATAAAAAATGGTCTATACCGCTGCGATAGCATAAGCTTACTTTCAGTACTTACAAGCTATAATTTCGCTCTTTAAAAGATGGCCTGTTAGCTCAGTCGGTAGAGCAAGTGACTGAAAATCACTGTGTCCTTGGTTCGATTCCGAGACAGGCCACCACCTTTTCTTTATATCAAATCCCAAAAACAGTAACAGACAAAAAACAAAATCTTTGATATAATTGTATATGTTCTTAGAAAGAACAATTTGGGGACGACATGGCTTCGACTGGAGTCAATAGTTTATGGTTGCATGTCGGACTGAGCAACTCCGTTATACGGCTCACATTGCAATAAATGCAAACAATACAAATTATCGCCCAGCTTTAGCAGTAGCTTAAGTTTTACCCCCTCTTAAAGAGGACGGGCTGCTTCACCTGTGGATTCTAAATAAGCAGGATTTTGAAGTATAACCCTTCATTTAGATATATCTTGAGTCTGTCTCAGCTCATGATGAAAAACGAGGCTGGTCTTGTGTAGCTTTGCAGGTTGTGTGAAGCAAGATGAGATTTAACAACCTTTCTAAGCATGTAGACGCCATAAATAGTTGGCTCTAGGACTCCGGTTCGATT
>JALVXQ010000245.1 GCA_027038255.1 Sulfurimonas sp.
ATTAGAGCAATACTTAACAGTTCTTCGACACTCAATGCTGCAATACAAGGCAGTTCATTCTTACAGCTTAAAATCTCTAAGTCATTTTCCAAGAAGTTAAAAACATAATTGATAGGCTTGAAATCATCTAACTCATATGCTGCAGTTGGACAAACGGCATCACATCCGCCACACCCTACACATTCACTTGGAGTAAATGAAACAATATTTTCATCAATTTTAATAGTCTCTACTGGGCATACTTCAACACACTTGTTACAAATAGCAAATTTATTGGATGTATGCACACATTTTGAAACGTCTAAAGTCAGTAAACTCATGCGATATATTTATACTCTTTATCTTTTAATGCGCTTAAATATTCAAAATCACTTAAGATAAACTCTAAAGCGAAATCAGCCAAGTCAAAATAAAAAGCTGTTCCGGCTTCATTTTTCACATTTAACAGATACATAGGTGCCCACTCAACAATATGCTCTTTCATAAAGCCGTACTGGAGCTGTGCGAGTTGTTTTGCAATTTCTATATCACCATTTTCAAGCGCTTTAAGCTCTGCTTTACAAAGCTCATACATAAATTCCAACTCTATACCAATATGATCGGCTGCCATCACACGAGCTTTGTCTAATTCTACTTTGAATTCAAAAGCATTAAAAATAGCTTGTACAGGATTATCTCCTCCTGTTTCCATCATCTGGTCTTCTCTCGTGTAAAATGACTCATATGGAATAAGGTGGAGTAAAAAAAGATTAGTAAAATCAACATTGAGATACTGTTCAATTAACTCTTTTCTATTGTACTCTTCTCTTCTCTTCCATATTGCATATGTTGGGAAAAAAGAGAGAATATTCTCATCTTCTTCTATTGATTTTAATAAACTTTCATCAACTTCACTCATTGTAAGTCTTGAAAGAAGTGCATATATATTTATACGAGCAACTTGCTGTTGTTTTAAATCATTATTCATAAATAATGTACCTTTTTTTGGAAGTTTATATATTGGGCACCTCTAAAAACCCTAGCAATTCTCAGAGGGAAGAAAAAAGATGAAATTGTGCAAAACCTTTTTTAAAGCGTAGCCGTAGCTACGGTGAGAAAAAGTTTTCTAAAGAAACATCGGCTTTGCCGACCGCTTCGCTTGTTTTGTGCAAGTTCACTTTTTTTATCCCTCCCTTTGGGCTCTACAGAGGAGCATACACTCTGCGTTACTCTTTTTCGCCTTAGCTATGGCTAGGGCTTTAAAAGAGTGCCTTGATTGTAAGCTCCTCTGTAAAGCTGAGAGTTACTAGGGTTTTTAGAGGTGCCCTATTTGAAGAATTATATTAAAGCACCACTTGAAGTGGGCTTTAATCTAGAATTTACACATCTTTAATGTTAAATTCGTAAGCTTTCTGACTTGGTTTAACCGGACGCTTAATATGATACGGACGACGTACTTTATCTTCTGCATTTAATGGACGAGTTAATTGATCCATCCATGCCGCAGTTATTTTATAATTATTTTCATAATTAACATATATATCACCAATTGTTTCGTCTGCCCCTGCTTTTGTAATAATAACCTTTTGATGCCAGCCATGATTACCCGCTACAGGATCTGGTAAAGAAGGCGCTACAGCATTTTGCCATGCCCCTGAAAGACCATCCCACCAAATATTGTCTAAATCTCTATTGTACTCTTTAAATTGCCATGCTTTATGAGGGTGAATACCATCAATTGGTTTTAAAGTACCAATCTTACCATCATTTGTCATTGCATATTCTGGAGAACCGACACTCATAATTCCGAGTCTATGTGCAAAACCAGGAATTTCTACAGAATTTTTAAGCTTCCAGCGACCAGCATGATGAGAACAGGCAAGAACACCTGGGCGTGTTGCTTCTGTAGGAACTGCCATAGCAATAAAGTAACCACTTTTAATTCCAGTAAGTGTGTCTTGAATCTGTACTTTAATAGCATCACCACGACTAATACCAAGTTTTTCAGCATCTTTAGTATAAATCCATATCGGATTATGATTTTGCGAAATCTCCATTAAATGCTTAGAGTTCACTGAACGCGTATGAATATTATATGGTAAACGATAAACTGTATTTAATGCAAATTCATTATCACCTTTCATAAATTTATGGTGCGTTTGTGTAATCAGATGAACCATTTTTTCGCTCTCTAATTCACCTCTTGGATAGATTGGAATAGCGTATTCTGGCCATTTCCATTCTGTTAACCACTCTGAGAAAAATTCTAATTTTCTACTCAGTGTATGGAATCCTCCTAGTACTTCTTTATCTTTGATTATACCTATTGTTTTATTGAAATTACCATCTTTAACCCACAAGACACCATATTGGTCTTTTTCAACTTCATCTTTATGGTATTTATGCCCATGAGCATATACATAATTACCCTCTATTTTCAATTCTTCTTCTTGAGGTTTATATACATTAGTTTTTTCAGTCCAAGCACCATGATCTCTCATATAGCTATATACTGGAAATTCTTCATCTTTGTACATTTTTGTTGCTGTCTCTTTAAGTCTTGGTAAAAGACTCATAGCAGCATCAAAATATTCAGGTACTGTTACTGCACGAGATGGATCTTTTTTACTAGCCCAATAATCTCTAACACCTAAAGAACCATCAGGGTCAACATACTCAACCATAAGATTTGGCCAGAACTCACTCTCTTCCCATATCTCACCAAGACCAAACTTCATATGTGCCTCTAATGTTGCACGAGCAGGTTTTGTTGGCTTCCAACCCATTTTTTCAGCGGCAACACGAAGAACTGCCTGACGGAATTCAATACGTTGCTCTGGTTTAGATGGAGTAGACTGCTGGTCGTTTCTCTCGCCTGCAAGTCCAACTGGAAGAACATAATCACAGTACCAGTTTGTTTCAGACCATGTTGGAGATAAGTTAAATGTTAATTCAAATTTATCTTCACGCTTTAATGCTTCTATCCATCTAAATCCATCTGGATTTATCCATACAGGATTATACATACGAGGAACATATACTGCAATTGATTTAGGTATTTTTAAGCCACGTTTTGTCCATTTATCATGCCATGCATCATCTACTATTAAATGAGGTAACATATGACTCATCTCATAAGTTGAAATTGGATACTCTGGTGGCCATGCAAGTTCATTCCATACATCAGTTTTTCCAGGATGTTTTCCTGCTACAGTGGCTTTATCACCTTTACCTGCAACTGAAATTTCTTGCCAATGGTGCCATGAAACACCACCAATATCTCCACGCATAGCACCACGAAGTGCTAACGGTAAGAAACCGGCACGAGTATTCATCCATCCACCACGGTGTGCAATCGCTCCTGCACGCCATAAATATGTAGCTATTCTAGCACCTGCAGGAATAAACATTTCCCATAATTGATCTAATTTATATTCCATACCTTCAAGTCTACACTCTTTAACAACAAACTCTTTTGTATATGGTGCATAAAGTTCTTTCAATACTTCAATAAATTCTTCGTAATTATCATCTGTTGGTACTTTAGATATATAACCGTAATCTACCATCTTTCTAAGATAATCTTTATTTGCCATCAAATGATCCCAGTTAACCCATTCTTTTACAAATTCATGATCAACTAAATCTTCGCCATCTATACTTTTTTCATTTAAAATACGATTTGCAAGATGTAAATACAGAGCAGCTTCGGTCCCTGGCCAACAAGGAAGCCAAAGATCAGACATACCAGCTGAATTTGACATACGAGGGTCAAGAACAACCATTTTTGCACCTTTTTTGCGTGCCTCTGCAATTAAACCTGCTGATTGTTGAAAATAATGTCCAGCATCTGCAGCGTGAGATGATTGTAAAAACACAAGATCTGCATTTGCCCAATCTGGTGCATTTCTATCATCATTTGCCCATTGAATTGAACCTTCACGTGCACCTGCTGAACAGATATTTGTGTGAGAGTTGTAGCCGTCAACTCCTAAACTCTGTGGAACACGTGGTCCAAATCCATTCTCATTTGGACGCCCAACATGATACATGAATTGTTTCTTAGAAATTTCATCACCTTTAGCAAGTGTGTCATGCATTTTTTTACCAATGACAGCCATTGCTTCATCCCACGTTACACGAACCCACTTCCCTTCTCCACGTTTAGAACCGGGAGCACGTTTGATTGGAAATGGAATACGATCGGGATCATACATTTGTGATGTTACAGCATAACCTTTTGCACAGTTTCTACCACGAGAACCAGTATGTAATGGATTACCCATGTATTTTCTAACTGTTAAAATATTATTTTTAAATTCACCTTTTTCAATCCATGCTGTTAAGCCACAACCAGCTTCGCAGTTTGAACAAACTGTTGGAACAATAATATAATCATTCACTTTAATACCATCTGGATTTTCAGCCGAACGAACACCATGACGTTCAATACCACCACGTTTCCAGTCAGTTCCATCAAGCTCTTTAAAGCTATCCCACTCTTTATGTTCAGGATAAAATGAAATTGTGTCAGGAGTATTTGTAAACTTACTGTCTGTTACAGATTCTGCGACAGCATCAGTTGTAAATACACCCTTTGCTATAGCTACACCAGCAACGCTAAATGCAGCACCTTTTAAAAATGTTCTTCTACTTTGTAAATACATTTATACTTTCTCCTTAACTTAGTGGTAATAATTGTGGAATTACTAACCAAACATGCTTAACTACCCACAGACCTACGATTGCTAAAATAGCTGCAAGACTTAGCATGCTGCTGCTTTTACTTACACGTGCAAGTACTACAAGTAACATTGGTAAAATATATGCAACCCATTGTCCTATCCAGAACATAGTTGAATAATCTCCATTGCTTTTTACATGTGCTAAAATTGCTATTACTTCTTCAGATTTCATACCACCAAAGATATACTCTGACATATAGATAATAAATGCCATCAAAGCACTCAGACCTAAAATAGCTCCAAAAAAGTTTTTAGTTTCATTACTTAATTTTGAACCACCAAGTAAAATAATAGCTGCAGAACCAGAGAGTGTCGCTGCTAAAATCATTTGTACAGATTCTGTCGGCATCTGCCATAATTCTCTTGCTGTTGCTTCTGCCATGATACCCGCTGTATAAAGTGTCACAGGAATAGCAAGTAAAGTTATCCAGAAAAGTAGTTTATCGAAGAAACCTGTAGTATCTTTTGTTAATAAACATTTATCTTTTCTAAGCATTACTACAATCATAAGGGATTCAAGTGCAACAAAAACTGTTGCCATCCACGCACCAACTGTAATAGCTGAAGTCCAATGAGGATAGAAAAAGATATGCCACATTCTAAATGGTTGATGTAAATCAGCCAATGTAAAGAGCAGGAACACATTCATCATAACAAATGAAACAATTAATGTTGAAGTTCGTAAACCCTTCATCTCATCTGGATTTTTTTTCATTAATAAGAAAAGCATGAACACCAAACCAGTACCGATACTTTTCGCCCACATATTCATTGTCACGAACCAACCCCAAAATATGTCTGGTAATGGTACGTCTAAAGTTACTACTGCTTGTGTTGCAGCTATTGATTCATGTATCATTCGTGATGCCCTCCTAATGGAAGTGTTGTAATTTTATTAAATAAATTATATCCTTCTATTCTCTGAGAAGCGAGAGGATTAAGATTTACCTGACTAGCTCCAACATAAAAGTGATGCGGATTCGTTCCTTTTTCAGGTTTACGAACTTGAACATCTCGGTGATCCTGAATATATTTAGAGATATTTGAAGCAGGATCATCAAGGTCACCAAAAATATTCGCTTCAACAGGACAAGCAACAACACATGCCGGCATCATAGATGAGGCAACACGGTGTGCACAGTATGTACATTTATCAGCAGTTTGCGTTTCAGGGTCAATATAGATTGCACCATATGGACAAGCCATAACACAACCAGCACAACCAATACATCTCTCTCTATCTATATTGACAATTCCATTTTCAATATAGTGCAGAGCAGATACCGGACAGATTCTCTCACATGGAGCATTCTCACAGTGATTACATCTCAGTGGTGTAAAAGTTCTCTTAGTTTCTGGAAAAGCTCCCACATCTACATATTTAACACGGAGTCTCCATGTACTAAGCGGAACTTCATTTTCCACTTTACATGCGATCTCACAACCTTTACATCCCATACAAAGATGTAAATCAACTAGGAAACCTAATTGCATATATTCTCCTTTAGCCAATTTTGGCTTATTTAAGATTTATAACTACGACTTATTTACATTAAAAGAAGCCCTTATGCACGGCATTTTGAGCTTTTTTTACTGTGACTATATTAACTAATAAAACTTAAAGAAGTAATAAATACGTGATAATTTTGTAATAAAAAAAATTTGATGTGTATATTTAAAAAACTAATATTTTAAATATTTATGTAAAGTATAGAGAGAAGATATAATTCAGATGAATTTAAAAAAAAGCATCTAAAAAGGGAGTAGATTCCCTTTTTATTTTAAACGAACGCGTACAGATTGTTCATGCGCAGTCAGCCCCTCTGTATTGGCAATAAGTGCACACTCTTCACCTATCTCATTAATAGCATTGTTACTAAAAGAGATGATGGAACTTTTTTTCATAAAATTTTCTACGCCAAGTGGTGAATAAAATTTTGCTGTTCCACCGGTCGGCAATGTATGATTTGGTCCGGCTACATAATCCCCAATTGCTTCAGGTGTATTATGTCCTAAAAAGATTGCACCGGCATGTTTAATGTATGGAAGAAGTTCAAACGGGCTCATAGTAGCCACTTCCAAGTGTTCCGGTGCAATTTCATTCATGAGGCTGATTGCTTCATCCATATCTTTTGTAACGATGATTGCACCGCGCTCTTCAATGGACTTTCTAGCTATCTCCTGACGAGGCAGTTTGACAAGCCACTTTTCTATCTCTACTTTTACAGCATCAGCAAGTTTTTGTGAGGGCGTAATCATAATAGAACTCGCCATCTCATCATGTTCCGCCTGTGAGAGTAGATCAATCGCCATATGTGAAGCGTTAGCGCTGTCATCTGCTAATATTCCGATTTCACTCGGTCCTGCAATCATGTCAATATTTACATCACCAAAAACCATCTTTTTAGCCGTTGCGACAAAGATGTTTCCCGGTCCAGTAATAACATCTACTTTAGGGATATTTTCAGTTCCGTATGCCATAGCAGCGATGGCAGAAGCACCGCCTACTTTATAAACCTGATTGACACCGCAAAGGTGACATGCCGCAAGTAGCAGTTCATTTGGTTCATTATCCGGTGTCGGTGTACAGATAACGATATTTTCAACACCGGCAACCTGTGCAGGAATAACATTCATTAAAAGTGATGATGGGTATGCTGCTTTTCCACCAGGGATGTAAAGCCCTGCACTATCAACAGGAGTCACTTTTTGCCCCAATATCGTTCCATTGGCTTCTGTGTCAAACCATGATTTTGGTTTCTGTTTTTCATGATAGACTTTGATTCTGTCATATGCCAAATGGAGCGAATCTTTAAGCTTTTTATCTAAATTATCATAGGCTTTAGACATAGAATCTTGTGAGATTTTCAAATCAGCATCACTCTTAGGTTTCCAGTTGTCAAATTTTGCGATATGTGAAAAAAGTGCCTTGTTTTTATCTTGCTTTATCTCTTCAATAATACCACCGACTATATTTGAAACATGCGCGATATCCATCTTCCCACGACCAAGAAGCTCTTGAAATTTTTCATTGAAATCATTGTCACTTGATTTTATAAATATCATTACTATTTACCCTTCTTCGTTTTATCAAACTCTGTTTTGACAGTTGCAAGCGCACTTAAAAAATATTCTGCTTTTGCATAGCCAAGAAGAGGCTGATACATTGGATCTCCATTTGGCAATAAGAACCAAATTCCAGGTAAACCTGGTGTATTTTGAGCCAATTCTACAGGAATATAGTCTCTTTGGTCTGTCCATGAACGTATAGCAATAAAATCTTTATTAAGTGATTTGACAACCTTTGGATCTTTCAGTGTTGTTCTATCTAATAAAAGACAGTATTTACAAGAGTGACTTGAAATAATAAACATTACAGGTTTATGTTCCTTTTGTGCCTGTGCGATTCCTGATTGATAATCTTTTGCCCAATGCACCTCAGCTCCAAAAAGTGAAGCTGTAAGCACTAAGGCCATAATAATTTTTTTAAACATGTTTTTTTACCTTTTTAAGAAGTTCTTTTGAGCACTCTTT
>JALVXQ010000246.1 GCA_027038255.1 Sulfurimonas sp.
AGAGTTGGTTTTGGAAAAGGAATGTATGATCGTTTCTTTGAAAAATTACAAAAGAGACCCTATACTATTTTTATACAGCCAGAACTTTGTTACACGAAAGAAAAAATATGTGACGCGTATGACGTTACAGGTGATATACTGATAACACCAACAAAAAAGATTATAAACAAGGCTATGCCAAAAAAGAGGAACTAACAGATGTTAAATGAGATACTACTAGGCGGTGGCATTGCCACTGTCAGTGGAGTAGTCGGATTTTTCATCTCTAAAAAAATTACAGGCGCAAATTTTGATATTTATGTCCAACAGGCCCAAGCTAAAGCCAAAGCGATAGAAAATGAGGCACAGACACTTTTAGAGCGTGCCCATTTGAAGTCTCGAGAGATTGAGCTTGAGGCAAAAAAAGAGTTTGACAGCGCAAAAAGCAGAGCAAAAGCGGATATGCACCAAAGAGAAGATGCGCTTATTCGTAAAGAGCAGAGTTTTTCACGATATAAACATGATGAAGAACAAAAGATGCAACTCGAGCAAAAAGCCTTGCAAGCGCAAAAAATTAATTTAGAGAGAAATGAAAAATCACTAGCTTCACTTAAAGCACGCTATGAACAAAAAATTGATGAAGCACTTCATGCCATAGAGCATTGTGCCGGTATGACGCAGGATGAAGCAAAAAAGATGCTTCTCAATACCATCGAAGAGAAATCACGCGCAGAGATAGCACATATTGTAAGACGTTATGAAAATGAGGCAAAAGAAGAGGCTGAGAGAAAAGCGAACTTTATTTTAGCCCAGGCTACAAGCCGTTTTGCAGGAGAGTTTGCAAGTGAACGTTTGACCAATCTGGTGCATCTTGACAACGATGAGCTTAAAGGCCGTATCATTGGAAAAGAGGGGCGCAATATTAAAGCGCTTGAGACACTTTTGGGTGTTGATATCATCATAGATGACACACCAAATGCAATCTTGGTCAGCAGTTTTAATCTCTATCGCCGTGCGATTGCGACAAAAACACTGCAGCTTCTCATAGAAGACGGTAGAATTCAGCCGGCTCGAATTGAAGAGATATTTAAAAAAGTCTCTGATGAGTTTGAGTCAAAAATACTTGCAGAAGGCGAAGAGTTAGTCGTTGAATTGAACATTGGTGTCATGCATCCAGAACTCATGAAACTGATCGGGCGTCTACGTTACCGTGCAAGTTATGGTCAAAATGCTTTGGCACATACGCTTGAAGTGGCGCATTTGGCAGGAATTATGGCGGCAGAGATGGGCGGTGATCCTATTTTAGCAAAACGTGCCGGACTGCTGCATGACATCGGAAAGGCGCTCACGCATGATGTTGATGGAAACCATGTCGATCTCGGAGCAGAAGTGTGCCGTCGCTATAATGAAGATGAAGTCGTTATCAACGCCATCTATGCACATCATGGACAGCAGGAGATTCACTCCATAGAGTGTGGTGCCGTTTGTGCTGCAGATGCACTCTCAGCTGCCAGACCGGGAGCACGACGCGAAGTTTTAGAGAGCTTTTTAAAACGTGTAACAGAAATAGAAGAGATAGCATCAGCGCATACAGGCGTGAAACAGGCCTATGCGATTAATGCAGGTCGTGAAGTACGAGTTATTGTCAATGCTACTTTGGTAAATGATGATGAGTCCGTTTTAATGGCTCGCGAGATTGCTACTGAGATAGAACAGCAGGTGCAGTACCCCGGTGAGATTAAAGTTAATGTTATTCGAGAGAGCAGAGCAGTGGAGTTTGCGAAGTAGAAAACTACTTCGCTTATTTTTTAATGGTTACGACGATTGCTCCACGCAGGTCACTCATTTTGTAGTGTATTGCCTTATCTATAGGGTAACGCGCTTCAATAGCACGTCGTAATTCAACATCAGTGATATCCCCATGACATTTCAAACATACTTTTTTATGGATAACTAAAGGTTTATAGTATTTGTAAGTATTGCCATCTACCTTTTGAACAATTTGTTTAGGCAGAATGACATTGGCGCTTTTTAGCTGCTTAAGTGCTTCAAGTACAACTGCTTCATCTGCTTCGGGTTTGTTTGCAGGGTTTCTATACTTCATGCTGATGCGTTTTACATTTACGCCTTTTGGCAGCTTCTTATTTACTTTTTGAGTCAATGTGTATGCCTCTTGTGAACAGAAATCAAGCGCTTTCATCGGTCCGCCGGCTTTCATATTCTTTTTCATATTTTTTCCAAGTGTCTGTAGAAGAAGCTTTGAGCTTTTTTTTGCCGGTTTGATTCAAATATGCAATAATTATAACAAGACTTAGGATAATTTAATGCAACTTTAACTATAATTCCCTAATTTTTTAAAGACAAGGGAGCATGCCTATGGGTGAATTGTTTACTTTTTTCGGACTGATATCAGAAAATCCTGATTTTCTTTTTCTAACACATATGGTTCTATCTGCATTAATTGCAGTCGTACTAGCGAAAGTTGCTATGTCAAACTTACAACTTGTACCAAAAGGTACGCAAAATCTAATGGAAGCATATGTAAATGGTGTATTAGATATGGGTACTGATGTTATGGGTAAAATCCACGCTCGTAAATATCTTGCTTTGGTTGCGACAATAGGACTTTTTGTTTTTATTGCTAACTTTATAGGTATTATTCCAGGTTTTGAAGCACCATCTGCTAACTTAAATATGACGCTTACTTTAGCACTTTCTGTATTTGTTTACTATAACTATGTTGGTATCAAAACACATGGTGTGGTTAAATACTTTGCACACTTCACTGGTCCGGTTTGGTGGTTAGCATGGTTGATGTTCCCAGTTGAGATTGTATCTCACTTCTCACGTATTATCTCTCTTAGCTTCCGTCTTTTTGGTAATATCAAAGGGGATGATATGTTCTTAGCGGTAATCTTAATGCTTGTTCCATGGATTATGCCTCTGATTCCATTTGCTCTTTTAACGTTTGGTGCATTCTTGCAGGCATTTATCTTCATGATGCTTACATACGTTTATCTTGCCGGTGCAATTGTAGTAGAAGAACACTAGACCTTTTTTATGCAAAAAGATATCTATGAGCGAATCATAAACTTTTTGCTTGGAGCATCTTGGGCAATTGTCCTCTTAGGTGCTCTCATCACTTTTAAGCTTTTTATAACGCTAGGCTTAGCTCTGGCAATCTTCCTTACGCTTTTATATATTATTATCTCTCTCTTTTTAATCCTTGGACTCGATGCTTTTTTAGTCAATAAAAAAAGACTTCAAGAGGCTCAAAAACAGACAAAACTGCTAGAAGAGATTAAAAACGGTATGTTAAGCTAAGCTGTAAATTACTATACTCTTCACTCTGCGTGTACTCTACAGGCTGTTTAAAGCTAAAGAGTGTGCTTACATAAGATAAAATAAACTTCAGTCCATTATTGCTTTTTGGTGTTAAAGCCAAAGATATGGCAGGAATAGATTTATTATATCTGTCAATATTGTAAAAATCCAACGAATAATTGTCTTTGCCAAACAGTTGTGTCGATAAAAACAAAAGTAAAATTGTCGTAAATAGTGTTTTCATAATTTCTCCCTGTTGTTCAATGTAAAAACATTAGTACAGTAAAATTATGATAGATATAGAAAAAATGCAGAATATAAATACATTTGGTAGTCTGGCGATCTTTTTGCAAAGACCCATAACTTTCCGTACTTACTTCACAGTAAGGTTGGCTTTTCTTATATTTATCAATACATTAATTATACCGAAATTATTTTTTTTATGCAAGTTCATAATAATTTTATAGGAATAACGTCTTTTAAAGCATTGCTTGGCTAAAATGTATAAATTTAATTTATTTCATTTAAGGAAAACTATGTTCGAAGTAGTTATAGGACTTGAGGTCCATGTTCAGTTAAATACAAAATCAAAACTTTTTTGCTCGTGTGCTACGAGTTTCAATCATAAACAAAACTCAAATACCTGCCCTACATGTTTAGCACTTCCAGGTGCATTACCAGTTCTTAACAAAGAGGTTGTGCATAAATCAATTATGCTGGGAACTGCACTTGATGCAACTGTAAACAGAGTCTCTTACTTTGACAGAAAATCTTACTTTTACCCAGATTCTCCCTCTGCATATCAAATCACGCAGCTCTATACACCGATAGTTGAACATGGAAAACTGCAAATAGATTTTGAAGATGGCTCAAACAAGACTATTCGTGTCAACCGTGCACATATTGAAGCAGATGCAGGAAAGAACATTCATGACGGTGATATCTCAAAAGTTGATCTTAACCGTGCGGGAACACCCCTTCTAGAGATTGTAAGTGAGCCTGATATGCGTAGCGCAGAAGAGGCAATCTTGTACCTTAAAAAACTGCATTCAATTATCCGTTATTTAGACATTGGTGATGCAAATATGCAAGAAGGATCATTTCGTGTGGATGTCAATGTTTCTATTCGTCCAAAAGGGGATGAGAAACTTTATACGCGTGTTGAGATTAAAAACATCAACTCATTTCGATTTATACAGCGTGCTATTGAGCTTGAAGTGGCACGTCAGAGTGAAGCGTGGGAAGATGGTCTTTATGAGCAGGAGATATGCCAAGAGACACGTCTTTTTGATCAGGTAAAACAAGAGACCCGTTCTATGCGTGGAAAAGAGGAGGCTGCTGATTACAGATATTTTCCAGAGCCTGACCTGCTTAAATGTGTTGTTACCGATGAGATGATGGAAAAATATACAAAAATTCCTGAACTTCCAGATGCTAAAAAAGAGCGTTTTATAAGCGAATACAGTATGAATGAATATAATGCTGCGGTGATTACATCAAGCGTTGAAATGGCAAACTTCTTTGAGACTATGCTGAGTCAAGAGGGCGTGAGTGCTAAAACTGCTACAACATGGCTTACCGTTGAATTGCCGGCTCGTTTAAAAGGTGAAGTAAATCTCATAAATTCTCCTGTCGATGCAAATAAACTGGGCTTTTTGGTAAAACGTATTGATGATAAAAGTATCAGTGGTAAAGCGGCTAAAGAGGTTCTTGATTACCTGATGGAAAATGCAGATACAGATGTTGATGAAACCATTGAGAAACTTGGGCTTAAACAGGTAACAGACAGTGGTGCCATTGAAGCGATGTGTGATGAAATCATTAATGCAAACCCTGAAAAAGTCGAACAGTTTAGAGGCGGGAAAGAAAAACTCTTTGGTTTCTTTGTCGGTCAGGTAATGAAAGCCAGCAAAGGAAGTGCAAATCCGCAGGCTGT
This sequence comes from Sulfurimonas sp., assembly GCA_027038255.1. GTDB lineage: Bacteria > Campylobacterota > Campylobacteria > Campylobacterales > Sulfurimonadaceae > Sulfurimonas. The sequence goes on from JALVXQ010000246.1 coordinate 5,240, forward strand.
AAATGAGATATTAAAATCAAAGCTTAGCTAATGAACTTTTTTATTCGTCTTTTAGTTGATTTTGCTTACTTTTTAGATACTTCTGTCTGGTACCAAAAGAAAAGACGATTTTTTTATAATTTACTTGAAAATGATGACTATAAGTACAAAAAGTATTTTGATGTATTTATGATGATCCTTATTTTCATCAGTGTTTCCATCCTAATATATGAAGTAAAACGGTCAGCGCATGATGCCTTGAAATTTTTCAATGCATATATTGTCTCGTTAATATTTTTAATAGAGTACATTTTGCGTCTATGGATATCAAGTAGTGTCTCCAAGGTTATTATTCACCAAGATGAGTATAGTGACCTTTTAGGTCGAAAATTTGATCTGTTATTTGTTATAAAGCGTATAGCAAAAGATAAATTAGAGTATATTGTCTCTCCAAAAGCACTTATTGACTTCTTCGCGATTATGCCTTTTTTCCATGAACTCAGACTGTTGCGTATTTTCATACTCTTTCGAGTCTTTAAACTCTTCCGATATACAAAAAGTTTTCAAACTTTTGCTTCTGTATTAGCTACAAAGAAATTTGAATTTTTAACGCTTGGAATGTTTGCGGCTATCGTCATCTTTGTCTCTTCCGTATTGATATATGTCATGGAAGCGAATAATCCAGATTCTTCTATTGATACCCTGTATGAGGCTTTTTACTGGTCTATAGTAACCATCTCGACTGTTGGATATGGTGATGTTACCGCTGTGACACAAGAGGGGCAGTTTGTATCGGTTGTGGTCATCTTTGCCGGAATTGCCGTTATCGCTTTTACGACGTCACTCTTTGTCTCGGCATTTACTGAAAAACTCGAAGATATCAAAGAGAGTAAAACTATTCAAGATGTCTCAAAATTCAAAAGAGTATACATCATATGCGGCTATGAAAACATCGCTAGAGAAGTGGCTAAAAAACTTTTACGTTCAAAGATGCATATAGTTGTTTTGGATGATGATGCCGCAAGAGTGGAACTGGCAAAAAAAGATGGTCTAGAAGCACTGAATTATAATCCAGGGAGTGTAGAGAGTTATAAAAAACTCAATTTGGATTTTGACAAACATGTGCAAACGGTACTTTGCCTACGAGAGAATGATGTACAAAATGTCTATACGGCTTTGACAATACGCTCAATAAATGAGAATGTAAAAATTATGTCGCTGCTTATGAATCATGCAAATAGAAGTAAACTTGTCTATTCCGGTGTCAATGAAATTTTATATGATAAAGAGTTCGTTGGTCTGATCGCACGTGAATATGTCGGGCAACCTGTTGCTTTTGAAGCTATTCATGCTCTGCGCGCTGAAGAGAGTAATATAAAAATAGAAGAGATTCTCATTACAGAACGTGTTTCACAGACGACAGTAACAGTAGGTGATTTGGAAAATATAAAATTTCGTGTTGTTCTGCTTGGAATTCACAAAAAATCAAGTGGAAGATTCTATTTCAATCCTATTGACAGTACGCTTTTGGAAACAGGAGACTTTTTACTCGTAATTGGGAATTATATGTTTATTCGAGAGTTTATGAAAAGTTTATCAAAAAAAGAGAAGATGAAAGGATAATTCATGGGCTTACGAAGTGCGCTGATTTTTGGTAATAATGAATATGGTTTAGAGATAGCTAGAAACGTAACAAATAAATATAAAAGTGTAACTGTCTTTAGCCTCAGCGGCATCGAAGAGTATGTAGAAGATGATCACTATAAATTTGAAGAGTTCGATCTTAGTGAGAACTGGGATACTTTAAGTTCTCAGTATGCTATGGAAGAGTCCATTATATTTTGCAGTTTGAGTGATGAAGCAAAAAATATCTTTTTAACAATTTCTCTACGTTCTGCTTTTAAAGATGTGACTATTATCGCCTTGGCAAAAAACAATGAAGATGCAAATAAACTAAAAATGGCAGGTGCTTCGAAAGTAATTCCAATCGTGGAAACAACGGCAAGTATTATAACGGATATGTTGAAAAAACCTATTATTACAGATGTGCTGCATAAGATACTGTATGATGACAGTAAACTCAAACTGGTGCAGATTGAAGTGAAAGATGCAAGCTGTTTTGGAGGTAAATATCCGGCTGAGATTGAGTGGAGTAGGGAGCATGGTGTTCTAGTCATCTCTATGATGCATAAAGGTAAGTCACCAGAGTTTATATACTCCTCAAAAACAAAGCATAACCTCGTAGAAAATGGTGATCTTTTTATTGTTGTCGGATATGAAGCAGATTTGGAAGAGTTTAAAAAATTTCTAGGTGGTGAAGTATGTTAGTAGGAGTGATTGGAGCCGGTAAGTGGGGGAGTGCACTTCATTTTGCATTGAGTCAAAACCGTGAAGTGCTTATCACGTCTCGTAGAAAAAGAGCGATGAAAAACTTTGTCTCCTTAGAAGAGATACTTGAGTGTGACTATCTTGTTTTAACTGTTCCAGCGCAACAGGTTGCACAGTGGCTTGAAGAGAACTTTATCTTTAAAAACCAAAAAATTTTAGTAGCCTCAAAAGGTATTGAAGCAACAAGCGGCAGGTTTCTTAATGAGATATATAGCAGCTATGTCCCTGATGAAAACATAGCTTTTCTCTCCGGACCCTCTTTTGCAACAGAGGTTATGCAGTCGCTACCTACGGCACTTGTTATCAACTCTTCGAATGAAACAGTTGCACATGATTTTGCAAAACTTTTCCCTTCTTTTATTAAAACATATACATCAACAGATGTTGTCGGTGCCGAGATAGCAGGAGCTTATAAAAATGTCATTGCTATTGCTGCAGGTATCTGCTCAGGCTTGGCACTTGGGAACAACGCTTCTGCTGCACTTATCTCACGCGGGCTTGTTGAGATGGAGCGTTTTGGTGCTGCATATGGTGCGAAGAAAGATACTTTTTTAGGACTGAGTGGGGCAGGAGATCTGTTTTTAACAGCCTCTTCTACGATGAGTAGAAATTTCCGCGTAGGTTTAGGACTGGCGAAA
>JALVXQ010000247.1 GCA_027038255.1 Sulfurimonas sp.
GTATTGCTTTGGAATGGTAGCCAAGATGAAACTATAAGCAGTCATATCGGAAGAAGAATTGAGAGTGGTCAAGCTACTTGGTTTGACAGAAAGCTTTGTAAGTTTTTGAGACTTTTAGAAGCTAAGCATTGCATCAAAAGCAAAGGAGAGTAAAATGAGTTTAAATAGAGGTGTCGTCGTTGACGTCGTGAGTACAGGTGCAAGACCTATTAGTGTTTCAAGTGTTATTCCTTTAGCACTTGTTTTAACAGCAGATGCAGGGGTGACTGCTGAAACAAAATACTTTGACAGTATTAAATCCGCTTTGGCAGATGCTGAAATAGCAGCAGCTACAGGTGGAAACATCTTAAAGTATTTAAAATTTGGTGAGGATAAATATGGTCTTATTGTTCCTTTAATTATTTCAGTAGCGACTGTTGATGCAGATCCTACAATAGAGAAGAGTAATGTCATCAATGCAGTCAATTCACTTTCAACTGCACCTTCAATTTTTGGGATTCGTCCTGACATTATCGGTGTTGGTGATTGGGATAGTGACATCGATGTACAAAACGCAGTCGTTGCAACAGCGGATAAGCTAAAAGCACGCTCTTTTGTGTCGCTTGATGCAACAGACAATGCAGATGCCATTACGAAAAGAGACCTGCTTGGTTCTCGTCGTGTGACACCGGTGTTTACGAATCTTATGGATTGGAATAGTGTTTTAAATGGAAGTGATGAGTACTGTGCATCTGTTGTTCTTGCTTATCTTCGTGCTTCCATCGATGGAAGTAAAGACATCGGGTACAGCTACTCAATCTCAAACAGAGTGATTCCTGTAAGCGGTGTGAAAACAAATCGTGAGTTCCTGGCAGGTTTCCAAGATGAGACAGATCCGCTAAACGATAAGCAGATTACAAGTTTCATCAACTACTCAGGGATTCGTACATGGAACTATGAGACATGTGACATCGACCCAGTATGGCAAGATGCCCGCCGTGTTCGTATCTTTGACCTTGCAAGCTTTGCGGTCATTGATGGAATCTTCTGGGCAGTTGATCGTGACCTCAATGCTCTTGATGCTGCACTTGATAGTTTAAGAGCGTTTATGGCTTCACTTGTCGGTGCAGATGTGATGCTTGGGTTTAAAGTCTATCTTGATTTAGAGAGAACGACTGCTACAGCGATTACAAATGGTGAGTTTTACTTTACTATAGAGGCACAAGAGACTCCATCTCCTGCACTCATTAAAGTAACTTTTGACAGAGTTGACGCATACGCAAGTGTTGTGTATGAGAAATTAGCATAAGAAGGAGTGTGATATGGCTACATTAATACCAGGGAAAATGAAAAGACTCAATCTTTTTGTAAGTGGTTTAGGTCTTTTGGGGTTAGTTAAAAATGTAAAACTTCCATCGGTAAAAACAAAAAAGGATGTCATTAACGGCATCCATGTTGACAGTGGACTCTTGGAGCCTATGGAGTTTGAGTGTGAGCTTACGGACTTTAATGCAGATATGCTCAAAGAGGCTGCGAAGATGAGCGGTGCAGCACTCAAAGTCAAAGGGGATTATCTCAAAAACAATGCAAATGCAAAGTTCACGGCAACACTTGGCGGTTCACTCGATGTGGATGTCGATTCGCTTGAAGATGGAAAAGAGTTCGCTCAAAAGGTGAAGATGTATGTCAATGTTTATAACTTGAATCTTGACGGAGAAGAGGTGTATGACATCGACTTGCAAAATGTCATCGCAAAAATCGGCGGTAAAGACATTTACGAGGCAACTCGTTCGGCGGTGCTGTAATGCAAGTAAGAGCTACAC
>JALVXQ010000248.1 GCA_027038255.1 Sulfurimonas sp.
AACCCCTGCTCCACCGGTTAAAAAAACATTTTGATGACTTTTTAATTTCTCTAAAGTAACATGCATATAATTCATAAAAAGATACTACCTACTCTTACTATAATTTTAGATTAATGAGGCTATACTTTTGTCATTAAGTACTTATTTTGGAGACAATGGATGAGTGAAAGAATTTTAATCGTTGAAGACAACAAAACGCTGGCAAAACTGATATCTAAAAAGATAGAACATGCTCTGGAGATAAAAGTTGATGTTGCTTACACACTGGCCGAAGCCAAGCTCTTTTTGGCACGATACAAATACTTCATCACACTCTTAGACATCAACCTGCCCGATGCACCTGATGGTGAGGTTGTCGATTATGCACTTTCGAAAAAAAATCATGTCATTGTACTCAGTGCCAACATTGACAAAGATTTTCGTAAAAAAATGCTGCAAAAGAACATCATAGACTATGTAAATAAAGGCGGAGCGGGTGATATAGACTACATCATTCAAAGCATCGAGCGTCTTAGAAAAAATCAGCAGCATAAAGTTTTGGTTGTAGATGACTCCATGGTTTTTCGAAAACAGATGCAAAATATGCTTGAAAACCTCTTTTTTCAGGTCATTACCGTGGCGCATGGAGAAGAAGCAGTTGGCATGCTACAGGCAAAACCCGACATCTCTCTTGTTTTGACAGATTACAATATGCCCGTCATGAACGGACTTGAGCTTACCTATGAGATTCGTCAAACCTACTCAAAAGACGAGCTCTGCATTCTGGCACTCTCTGGCAGTGAAGATACAGAGGTAAGTGCGCTCTTTTTAAAGCACGGTGCCAACGACTACATCAAAAAACCTTTTTCAAAAGAGGAGTTCTCCTGCCGTGTCAACAACTCCATAGAAGCCCTAGAAAATATTCAGACGATTATGAACTATGCAAACCGTGACTACCTGACAGGTCTTTATAATCGCCGATACTTCTTTAAAGAGATAAACGAGTATGTAGAAGATATTAAAGAGAGTGGTGAAAAATTTGCTATTGCCATGATAGATATCGACCACTTTAAAAATGTTAATGACACCTATGGGCATGATGTTGGTGACAAAGTCATCGTAACACTTGCAGATATTTTACGAAGTTCTACAAGCCCAAAAGATGTGGTTGCCCGTTTTGGAGGCGAAGAGTTTTGTATCGTTTTAAAAAATATTAACCGTTACAGTGCGCAGGATATTTTAGCAAGAATTCATTCAGAAGTTGAAAACTACTCATTTCAAGTTAATAAAGAGCAGTTCATTAGCTTCACTATCTCTATCGGAGCTGTTTTGTTTAATGAGGATGAAACACTTGAAGAGGCCATCAATGAAGCAGATATGATGCTCTATAAAGCGAAAAATGAAGGAAGAAACAGACTCATCTTTCATGGGAACTAACTAAGAAGTATCTCTTTTCCAAACGGTACTACATCTGTTTTTGGTGTAATCCACTTCACTTCATAAGCAGGTGCTTCTGTTGGAAACACTCCTTGCAGGTCTGTAAAATAGAGCAGTAGTTTCACATCATCCAACTCTTTTTCTATAAACTCAAAAACAGGACGAAAATCTGTTCCACCACTGCCAACAATCTTTACATCCAAAGCTTCACCACTGTAAAAACTTGTGTGAAAGTGGATTCTATCATCACAAACAATCATATCGATGATATAGTTTTGCACCTGCTCCATCAAAAAAGTGACTTCAGATAAAAATTCATTTAACAACGCTTCATCCACAGAACCCGAAGAGTCAATGGCAATCACCAAGCGAAAGGTTTG
>JALVXQ010000249.1 GCA_027038255.1 Sulfurimonas sp.
ATGATTTTGCCATTTTTCTTTTGCAGCTGCAGTGCCTCTTCATAACTGTGAAACTCAAGAGCAAAAAGAGAAACTGCACTCATCAGTAAAATTAAAACTATTTTATTCATCTTCCCACTCCAGTGTTCGGTATACCGTCTCTACATTTTGTCTCTGAATCGAGTCATAAAAAGGTACGCTTTTATACTTTGGCATGACAACAGCATTGACAACATCATCAATATCTTCACCCGCATCGAGTAATCTTTTTACTTGAGCACGCATCTGAAAAAGATACTCATAGGTAAAATTAACTGCATTTTTTCCTACAACATCTCCATGCCCGCCGATAATGTACTTGACATCCATCTTTTTTATCTCACGCAAGGCTTGCAGCCAGCCGTCTATGTCTCCATCACGAAGGGATGGGAGTCTTTCATTAAATACCAAATCTCCCGCAAAAACTACATTTTCACTCGGAATGTAAATGAAAAGATCACTATTTGTGTGTGCTTTATGATTTACACTCTTTATATCTACTATTTTTCCATTAATATCAAAAATTTTCTCTTTATCTACAAAAATTGTCGGGAACTCTTGTGTCGTTCCATGAAACGCTTCTGCGGAAATTCTTCTTTGCATTCTTGTAACACTCAATTTTGGAAGTTCTTTAAATGCCACCGAAGCTATTATTTTAGAATTTTGCGTTTTATAAAAACTGTTTCCAAGCCAATGATCATCATGAACATGGGTATTTACAACATAAGAAACCGGAAGATTTTTGATTTTTTTCATTTTCTCGTATGCCTGAGTTGCATACTGGAATGTAGGACCACTATCTATCACAAGATAGCTGGTCCCCATATTAACAAAACATGAGTTAGACATGTTTCCATTGTTACGCTTATCCATCACTTCTGGGTACCCGAAGAAGCAGTAAATATCTTTACTGACCTCTTTGGGTTGAAGTTTGTAATCAAAGGAGAGAAGAGAATTTACAAGTACAAAACTTAACAAAAGTAACTTCAAAGCGGAATCCTTTTTTAGAACAAGTAGTTTAGTTCAAAACGGTACTCATTATATGAATCTTTTTCTGTACCACTAACACGACTATCCGCACTTACTAAACCAACACGAATTTTCGCATATAAACCATTTTTAAAGTTTTCACGAAAGTCCATATGTAAAATTTTACTATCAGCCTGAACACCTGCAGCTTGTTTCGCTTCATCAAAGTTTTGAATTGCATAACGAGCCATTGCACTAAATCCAGGGACTAAACCGGCTTTATCAAAGTCATAGTTTGCTTCAACATTCCATGTCTTTGTATTTGCATACCAGTTATACTGTGCCATTGCACGCGTATAACCACCTGTCGGGAAACCACGCCAAGGTGCTACAATATCCGCATCATCAGCAACTGCCGAATAACCAATTTTTGCTTTTAATGGACCTTTTTTAAGAACTAAACGCGCCATCCACAATGAACTGTCTAAACTGTCCGGTGTAGAATACCCCAATGTATTGTCATATGTTGGGGTATTTCCAGTCCATGCCACAAGCGTACCTTTTAAAGAGGCACCACCGACTCTACCACCACCATTATCAAACTGTTGCATATATCGCACACCAGGAGTTAATGAATAACCGCTTCCTAAATCTATTTTATAGTTAAGTTCACCTGTTAATGAAGATACCACATCAGGAACAGAACCATAAGTCACATCAACTTTTAGATTTTCAATAGATGTATTACGCATATCAGCAACAATGAGATCATGACTTGTATCTTTACCTGCAGCAACAAAATTTGCATAACTCAAACCTTTATGTACTGCTGAATCATCATTGTTTGCCCAAGAATCACCAGCTGCATCTTTAAAGGTGATGACATCATGAAAAGTTGTATGGTCACGCAATTTTTGTGCAGTGAAGTATGCACCTCTGATGCGAGTATTTGCCAACTCCTTTGTCTCAAGAGTATATCCTTCAAAGGTATTTGGAATCATCTTTGTATCATTTGATTTTGTTAAAAAACTTTCAAATATTTGACGTCCTGCTTTAAACTTTGTTTTTGAATATTTATATTCAATATTTGCTTGTGCCAATACTGCATAGGACCATGCACCACCATTAATTACCTGATCACGGCTAATAGTATCTTTTCCGGCTTTTAAATATTTTACATCAGCAGCATCTTCACGAAGACCAGAAAACGGACTACTTGTGTAGTAAAGTCCTGCCATAGCACTCAGCCCCATAAAAGGTGCAGTTTTATAAAGCATGCTACCACCTAAGCCAAATGCCTTGTTGTCTTTATTTCCCGTAGTAGCTGTATCATCATTTTTCCAATCCCACTTAAAAGTATTTGCTCTTAAACGTCCATAAAAAACACCTTCACCAAAAGCATCTTTAATATTATCAACAGCTTTTGGTGTAACATTGGTTTTTACCATCATATTGTTTTTGAGCTCACGCTTTGGTGTATCATCACTCGCATTAACTGTAACTGACAATGCACATGTGAGTGCTGCAACAGCACTTAATTTCAATAATTTCATTTTCTTTCCCCTATTAAAAGTTTAATATCTAAATAGTATTAACTACCATCAACAAAAATCCTTAACAGCCCATAGAGCCTTTAGTAGGACATCCACAACTATAATCAACTAAAGTAACATTACCTTTATTGCTTACATTAACAACTTTTTCACGCTTAATATAGTCACGGACTACATCGTACACAGGACGGATTTTCTTCTTCTGCAGATTTTCACCTGCTTTTTGCAAGTTACCACCCCATGATGAAACAATATATGTTTTTTCTAAGTCTATAGGTTTACCTCCAATCATAAGTTTAGATATTCGCTCACCCGCTTTGTTTGAGACGGCAATGCTGTATGTCACACCACCTAAACGGCTCATATCTCCACCCTGTTGATAGAGAGGGTTTGCATTAAACACATTATCCGCGATATCTTCAAGCAAAGTGGCAATTTTAGAACCTTTTAACTCAAACGTATATACATTTGGATAGGTAATCCCACACATCTCATAAACATTATCCATTAAGATATTGTCACCTGCAAGAACTGTTGTTCCCCATCTGTATCCTGGAGTAAAAGAGATATCACACTTCATCTCATCCATAATCGCATCATTAATGAGTTGATCAAAAGTAGAGAAGAATGTATCACGTTTGTAAAGCATCCCTTTTGTCTTACCAAGCACTTCATTAAACTCTTTGTCAAATGGAGCATAGAGCTCATTTACAAGCTTCACACCATTTGGATCTGCCGGAATCATATTAGAAGCAATTGGAATGAGCTTGTACTCATAATTATTTACTTTTCCATCTTTGGCATCAATATCTAAACGACCGATGTATTTACCATGACTTCCTGCTATTACGATTACCGTGTCATTGATGACAACTGGTGCAGGAGAAGGGTCATGTGTATGTCCACTGAGTATAAAATCTATACCTTTGACACTACGCGCCACTTCTTGATCAACACTGAATCCATCATGAGAAAGAACGACTACACAGTCAACTTTCTTCTCATTTCTCAGTTCATTTACATACTCTTGAAGTGTTTCAATTCTCAAACCAAAACTCCACCCTTCAGTAAACTCTTTGGGATTTGCAGTAGATGTAAACGGAAATGACTGACCAATGATACCAATCTTAGCACCACCTCTCTCTTCAATAGTATACGGCTCAAATATAAGCTCTTCATACTCATCAGAGAATGGATCATCACCAACAACATTTTGAGAAATGAATTTTGCATCAAGCATATCTATAAGCTCTCTAACACGCTCTTTACCATATGTAAATTCCCAGTGCCCTACCATAGTGTCAATACCAAGATAGTTTTGTGCTTTTACGATGGCTTCACCAGTCGTTTTAAGTGCTACACCCGTACCTTGCCATGTGTCACCAGAGTCAAGGAAAAGAACATTCTCTTTCCCACGTTCAGCGATAATGTGATTTGTAAGTGTTTTAATATGAGCGATTCCACCCATCTTTCCAAACTTTTTCGCTAATGCACCAAAGTCCATATATGTGTCAAAATAAGCATCAAGAGAACTCGGCTCTAAACCATAGTGCTTCGCAAATGATTCACCACATAAAAAACCCGGTGTTCCCACTAAATTTGGAGCAGAGATCAAAGTTGACGGCTCTCTCCAGTAAAGTGGTTTAATGTGGGCATGCAAATCACAAATATGCATTAATGTGAAATTACCCATAGAGTTAAACTGATAAATATCTTTTAACTCTATCTGCTCTATTGATTTTGCACTGGCAAAACTACTCGTAGCTGCACCCAGCCCAAATATAGCTGCAATGTGCATAAAGTCTCTTCTTGAAATTTCCATTATCTACCTTCTATCTTTTCAGGCCAGGAATAGCGATTTCACTACCCTTTGACTTCGCTGTTAAATATACTTCCAGTGCTACCATCTCTTTTGAACCGATTGGTATAACTTTAAGAAGTGCATTTTTCATACATCCTTGAAAACGACGCTGCATCGTTCTTAAAGATGATTTTGTCATTCTGTATGCAGGCCATGTCGCCGCTGCTTTTACACCTTTTGCACTTAAATCAGGAAGTGGTTGCGTTCTTAAAACTCTCCCTATAACATCAGGAGAGTGACAAGAGTTACATGAAAGACCACGTCCTCCACGTTTTGTCATAAATGTTTTCTCACCCAAAGCATATGCTGCTTTCATTTGAGGATTTGCATTTACATCGATGTTTATTTTTTCATCATTAGCGATAGACTTTATGTATGCTAACATAGAAAACATATTTCCACTTTTAAGCTTTAAAGGTTTATGTCCGCCATCTGCCATCATTGCCTGTACAACTTGATCAAGTCCTACAACCATATCAAATTTCTTGATATAGCGAGGGAATCCGGCGATATATACAGGAAGTTCATCTTCACTTACACCTAAGTATTTCGCAAGACCTTCATCTCCGCCCATATAACTTAGTAATTCTTCACCATCTGCAACCATAATATCAGCTGGATTGTTCTCTGACATCTCTGCATACATTGCACGGTCTGCATCACTCATTGCAAATTGTTCACCACCAAATGATAATGAAGCAAGCATTGCAACTGATAGCGCTATTTTAATACCTGTTTTCATCTGATTATCCTTTTGGTTTAATCTTTTTAGTTTTTTCGTTCACTTCACCTGTGTTGTCAGTATAAGTAACAGTAAGTTTACCTTTACCGTTGATTTTCATATATGTTGTAAAAACAGGGTTTACAGAGAGTGATTCCCATACAGTCATATGTGTAATCTCTTTTCCGTTGTAAACAAATTTAACACTGTTAATGTACTTTGCAGGAATAAGTTTTTTCGTCTTTTTATCTTTACCCATTCCTGTATCCATTGGATGCATTACCATAAAACTTACTTTTACGACTTCACCGTCTTTATATCTTTTTGGTTTAATTTTAATCAGTGACTTTCTAGCTTTTGCCATTTTTCTATCCTCTTCTTTTTTATATTTTTATATGTTTTGGTTAGAGATTAAAATCAACCACAACCACCAATAGTTACTTTTACACTTTGAGAAGCAATTAAAAATGTACCATCGCTTAACTCTACTACAGCAGTTACATCTTGTGTACCACCAAGTTTAATTCGTGTAGAGAACATTGCTTTACCGTTTGCAGGTGTTAAGAAAACATCAATACAACGAGCATTTGAATTTTTACCATTTAATATATGAATGGCTTTTACATAGTTAGAATCTGTCATAGGAGAATCAACAGTAACAGTAACAGGAACAACCGCGCCATTTTCAGCGATTTCAGGAACTTTTAGTTTCACCTTTGCTGACTTTTGAGCTGTTTTACCACCTGTAATAGCATTTACAGCAGTTTGAAAATCCATCTTGTTAGGACCTACTGGTTTAGATCCACCACCTGCGAAACTCATAGCCGGCACAACAGCAGCTATAGCTGTCACAGTACCTAGTTTTTTGAAAAAATCTCTTCTTTGCATAGTTTAATTTCCTTTTTTATTATTTTGGAGCTACAACATATGATGCAATATCACATATCTCTCTCGGTGTAAATAACTTTGTAGTTAAGTTAATTGTCATGTGTGTATCTGGATTGTCAATACGAGCATCAGCAATTTTTTGATAAACGAATTGATTATCTCTACCACCACTTTGTATAAAGTTTTCTCTATAGTCAGTTAAATCTGGACCAATATTTCCAGCACCACGTGCACCTTCTATATTATGACAAGCGACACAGTTTCCGTACTGTTTTGCAGGAACTTTTTGTCCTGGAAGATATGTTTTACCCGGTTTCATTTGCTTGCGTGAAAGACCTTTTGGCGGGTTCTTCTTCGCTTTTTTACCGTTTAGGTTATTAAATATATACTTGCCTCTTGCAATTGCAGCCGGATCATTTGTTATACAGCCAGCAGGCATAGTGTAAACTTTTGCAGGGGCTAACAAATCTTTTTGTATCATTGCGCTTGCATCAGGATGTGTTATTACTTTACTATAATCAGTAGCAAATAAAGACGCACCTACAAGCAATGACATCATTACTGTTTTCTTCATTCTCGTTCCTCCTATATATTTTCAAGGAGCAGTTTAACTATTGAATGTAAAATGAATGTAAAATTAGTTTTATTTATAATTTTTTATGAGGATTATGTGGAAATACGTAGAGGAAAAGGCTTCCCTGCTTTAAATTCGACTCAATTTTAAGTTCTATGTTTTCATGCTTTATGATAGATTTGACAATATTAAGCCCTATTCCAAAGCCGCCTTTGGATCTGTCTTCTCTATAGTAACGGCTAAATATCTTCTCAACTTTCTCGATACCCATCCCATAATCTTTAAAAGCAAGATGGCATTTTTCATCTTTCATATAAAGGGCAATATCGATTTCAGAATTTTCATAAGAGTATTTGATTGCATTTGATATATTGTTATCTATGAGACGCTGCAGCTGTTTGTCATTCATATAAATCGTACCGCAGGTAGTAATGTTGGAGTTAATGATGATATTTTTCATCGCTGCGACTTCTGAGAAGTACTCTATGCGCTCTTTTAAAAAGTGTGCAATATCCACCTCTCTTTTTTCATGATCAAGCCGTTCATGTTTTATAAGGTAATCCATATCATTATAGATGTTTGAGAGAACCTTGGCAGCAGCCTTCATTCGCTGTAAATATTTATTTTGTTCATTTTTTCGGTTATAGAGGTCAATGTTTACATTAATGATAGAGAGCGGTGTGTTTATCTCATGCATAGAATCTTTAATGAAGTTGTCGAGCTGTTTATTCATTTTTTGAAATGGTCTTGCAAAGGTTTTAAGAAAGTAGACACTCAAAATAAAAACGAGAATAACAATACTAAAAAGAATCAAAAGCACCTTTTCATAAACCACAGCATAAGAGAGCGTGTTATGCAAGACAAGATAACTCGCTTCAAAGTATCTCTCTTTTGGAAGCTTTACTACAAGGTAAGCTTCATTATCATCAAGATAGTAACCATCTTTAAAATATTTAATCGGCGTATGCAAAAGAGTAAAAATAGGCTGAAACTTTTCATCGTACAAGCCTGACTCAAAAGTCTTAAATCGGGGATACTCAAAATAGTCATCATTTTGGTCATACTCCTGCATCGCTTTGACAATGAGCAGTGATTTCTCTTTTAGAAGCAGTTCATTTTGAATGGCATGGATATTTTTCATATAGACCATATAGTAAAAGAGCGGCGCGAGCAAAATGATGCTCACAAGTGCCGAGTATATCAACGCATATTTTGTAGAGTATTGATTATCTTTCAATAATGTATCCTAAACCGCGTCTATTTTGTATAACATCTTCGGGAAGTTTCTTTTTGAGGTTGTTGAGCTGTACCCGAATGGTCGCGGGTTCAACATATTCACCCCACACTTCATCTTGAAACATCTGCGTAGAGACGATGGCATTTTTATTTTTTATGAGCACTTCAAGAAGATCTTTTTCTGTTTTACGCAGTATTATCTCTTCATCGTCTTGTGTCAATTTACTCTTTTTGAGGTCATACAGAAGATTGCAGCTTAACTCTACAAGTGAGCCGTCATTTTGAAGATGTGATGCCAGAGCCTGATCTATTCGAAGCTCCAACTCTTCAAGGTCAAAAGGTTTGCGTATGTAATCACAGCAGCCCCGTTTATAACCCTCTTTTAAA
>JALVXQ010000250.1 GCA_027038255.1 Sulfurimonas sp.
AAAAGTATGTGAGTTATAAATTTGAGTGCAAATAAACAAAAAATGGTGGGCACTACTGGACTCGAACCAGTGACATCTACCTTGTAAGGGTAGCGCTCTACCAACTGAGCTAAGCGCCCTAAAAATCATAAATTTAGATTTTAAAATCTAAAACACCAAAAGTGGCGACCCCTAAAGGATTTGAACCTCTGTTACTACCATGAAGTGATAGTGTCCTTGGCCACTAGACGAAAGGGTCATTATCTTTCATTAAAACAAAAGGTTGTTAAAAAATAATTTTGATTTAGTTGTGCCTAAGATTTTAGTGAAGCATAGTAAAACTATGTGAACTGAAAGCTTTGGTGCAAATAAACAAAATGGTGGGCACTACTGGACTCGAACCAGTGACATCTACCTTGTAAGGGTAGCGCTCTACCAACTGAGCTAAGCGCCCATATTAAACTAAAAAGTGGCGCGGTGGATGGGGCTCGAACCCACGACCCCCTGCGTGACAGGCAGGTATTCTAACCAACTGAACTACCACCGCATATTTATTCCTTACTCTATGTCAAAAAAATATTCACATACTATTAGTATGCTTCACAATTTTTTTCCTCGATTAAGAAAAAATTAAATCTTTACTATTTTAGTTTAAAAATGGTGTCCTGTGATGGATTCGAACCATCGGCCACATCATTAAAAGTGACGTGCTCTACCAGCTGAGCTAACAAGACAAATTCTCTTTATGTTAAGAGGTCGAAATTATAGACAAATCAATTTTATATGTCAAGATATTTAGGCATAAATTTAAAAAAATGTCTCTTTATCTATTAAAAGCAGCATTTTTATCGCCATCATTGCACTTTGATGCTGTACATAATTTCTATCACCGTTAAAGTGCAGATGTTGTTCAATATGCGCTGTTTTACTTCTTGCACCTATGTAAACTGTCCCTACAGGCTTCAACTCCGTTCCCCCTGTATCTCCGGCAATACCGCTGACAGAGAGTGCATAATCTGCATCACTGACATTGAGTGCCCCCTCGCTCATCTCTTGCACCACTTCAGCAGAGACTGCACCGACACGCTCCAGTGTTTCATGCTCAACTGCAAGCCAATTCTCTTTTAAAGAGTTTGAGTAGGTTACCAAAGCACCCTCTAGTATCTTTGAAGCCCCGTTATGCTTTGTAAAATAGTAGCTGAGAAGTCCTCCGGTGCAACTCTCTGCAAAACTTATCTTTTTTCCTTCACTTGAAAGTTTTTCTATAATATACTCGACTATATCAGCAGATGCAATGAGTTTCTTTGGCAGAAGATTTTTAGCAGCATGGATAAATTTGGAGATATCACCATATCTGTTACTGTTTATGTCAATACGCAGCCAACCCTCCACGTAGCTGCTTACGCCAAAGTTCACCTCATAGGTTTGCGCTATCGGGCTCAAGATACTGATGAGATCATCTTTTTGTTCTTCAAAGACATGAATCGTTGCTTTTGTATCTATGGTCTGAATGAGGACTTGCGGAATGTTCTCCCCTTCATCCATATACATAACATTGACTATGGCACCCTTGTGCTCAAGCAGATACGTTCTCTCTTCATACAAAGTGGCTTTTTGCGGTATGAGCATGCCCTCTTTAAGCACCTGATTATCACCGATTACGGTACAAATCACTTTTCCTACAGTAGAGAAGTTCTGTTTATTTGTAACAATCACGATTTTATCATTGGCATTAAGCTCCTGCTCCAAATACAAAAACAGTGAGTTATCACTCTCTTTAAAGTATGTCACAGAATCAATAAATTTCACATCTTTTTGAATATTTCTAAAGATGTACTCTTTCAACGGCTCATTATATATAAATTTATTACCAATAAATATAAGATGTAGTTTCATGCTTTTTCACCCTTGCATTGAGGATTTTAATAGAAGTATTATAACACTTTTATCAGCTTTTAAACACATAAAAGATATAATGCAAAACTTTTAAATTATTTGAGGTATCTATGGATTACAAAGAGACACTACTTTTACCAACAACTTCGTTTGCTATGCGTGGCAATCTAATAAACAACGAACCAAAGCGTTACAGCGCCTGGGATGAGAAAAAAGTTTATGAGAAAATGAAAACTAAACGCAAAGATGCAGAGAGTTTTACACTTCATGACGGACCACCTTATGCAAATGGTCATATTCACATCGGTCATGCACTCAACAAAGTTCTCAAAGATATCATCATAAAACATAACTATTTTAACGGCAAATCTGTCCGCTTTACTCCAGGTTGGGATTGTCACGGACTACCAATTGAGCAACAGGTAGAGAAAAAACTTGGCGGCAAGAAGAAAAAAGAGCAGCTTGAGACTGCCCAAATTCGTAAACTCTGCCGTGAGCACGCTGCAAAATTCGTAGATATCCAAAGAAGCGAATTTAAAACACTTGGAATCATTGCTGACTGGGAAAAACCTTATGTCACTATGGACTTTAAATTTGAAGCGAACATCTTCCGTACACTCTGTGAAGTTGCAAAAAAAGGACTTCTTATTGAGCGCAGCAAACCTGTATTTTGGTCATGGGCAGAGCGCACTGCACTCGCTGAAGCAGAAGTGGAGTATGAAGATAAAGAGGATTATTCAATCTTTATTGCCTTTGAGCTCAGTGATGGGGCAAAAGAGAAGCTGGGACTAGACAAAACTGCAAAAGCAGCGCCGGTTATCTGGACAACAACACCTTGGACAATTCCTGCAAATACAGGAATCTCACTCAATCCAAAGGAAGAGTATGTGCTGACAACTGATGGCTACATCGTTGCAAAAAAACTTTTCAACTCTTTGGTAGAGAGTGAAGTCATTAACGGAACTGTTACAAAAACTTTTCACGCAACTGAACTTGAAAATCTCGATGCAATTAATCCTTTAAATGGAAGAAAATCTCATCTGGTTTTAGGGGAACATGTACTGATGGAAAATGGTACAGGATGTGTTCACACAGCACCGGGACATGGTGAAGATGACTACCGAGTCGGACTCAAATACAATCTTGAAGTTGTGATGCCTGTTGATGAAACGGGATGTTTTGATGCAACCGTCGTACGTGAACAGCTCATTCCAAATGCAGAGGATTTTCTAGGACGTCATATCTTTAAATCAAACGAAGATTTGATTGAACTGATGGGTGATGCAGTACTCAAAGTAGATAAATTCATACACTCCTATCCACACTGTTGGAGAAGTCACACACCGCTTATCTATCGCGCAACAAAACAGTGGTTTATCTCTGTTGACGACAAACCTGAAGGTGAGAGTAAAACACTGCGTGAGATAGCTTTAGCTGAAGTAGAAAAAACAAAGTTCATCCCCCAAACAGGTCGTAACCGCCTGAATTCTATGGTAGAGAACCGTCCGGACTGGTGTATCTCACGCCAACGTGACTGGGGTGTTCCTATCGCATTCTTTAGAGTAAAAGAGAGTGGTGAAGTACTTCTAGATGAAAAAGTGCTCAACTTTACAGCGATGATATTTGAGATGCAGGGAAGTGATGCGTGGTACTCTATGGACATCGCGCAGCTGCTCTATCCAGGCAGCGGTTACAAAGCCGAAGAGCTTGAAAAAGTAACAGACATCTTGGATGTATGGTTTGACTCCGGTTCAACATGGAACTCTGTACTCAAATCACGTAACTACGATGCAGGTACTTACCCGGCTGATTTATATGTTGAGGGAAGCGACCAGCATCGTGGCTGGTTCCAATCTTCACTCTTTTTGTCATCTGCAGTGCAGCATCAAGCGCCATATAAAGGCGTGCTCACACACGGTTTTACAGTCGATGAAAAAGGTGAAAAGATGTCTAAGTCAAAAGGCAATGTCATCGCACCGGAAAAAGTTCTCAAAGAGTACGGCAGTGAAATTCTTCGTCTCTGGGTTGCTTCATCAGATTATCAGGGAGATCTGAAAATTTCTCAGGGTATCTTAAAGCAGACAAGTGAAAACTATAGAAAACTGAGAAATACTTTTAGAATTATGCTTGCAAACATCAATGACCTCGGAGCATTAACACCATATGAAGCAATGGGAGATTTAGACAAATGGATACTCAGCGTTGCCGCTGATGTCCTTTCTGAAGTACATAAACAGTTCTCAGAATACAACTTTGTCAATGGTATGAGTACACTTAACAACTTCATCGTCAATGAGCTCAGCGGTATGTACATTGACATGACAAAAGATAATCTCTACTGTAATGCACAAGGTTCTGCCCGTCGTCGTGCAAGTCAGAGTGCAATGGCGATGATTACAAAAACACTGCTCACGCTTATGGCACCAATTCTCACATATACTGCTGATGAGATTGTTGAGAATGCACCTGCCATCATCAAAGGGGATGCCGAAGATATTTTCGATATGACATACGCAGCAATTGAAGCAGGTAAAGCACCTTTTGATGCAGATTATATGGTCAAAGCAAGAGAAGGTTTTGGGGCAGTAGTTGATGGACTTAAAAAAGAGAAACTCATCAAAAGCACCCTAGAACTTGTCATCTACACAGAGTCAAAAACAGTTCTTGATATGAGTAGAATCGATGCAGAAGATTGGTTTGTTGTATCTGGAATTCTTGAAGACAAACCCCAGGAGAGTATTCTTGGAAGCTTTACACTCAATGATGATACATTCAGCATTTCAAAAGCAACTGCCCATAAATGTCCAAGATGTTGGAAGTTTCAGGCAGAAGAAGCAGATTTTCTCTGTGCACGTTGTAAAAGTGTTGTAAATGCCTAATTTCAGCGAGCCCGTAACATTTTCATTTATTGCTGCGACAGTCGTAGCCATATTTGTTGTTATCGGCATTGGAATTTTGCTAGTAAAAAAGTTTAAATAGAGAAGGAAGCCGGGTGATTACATTAAAAGAAGCTCTCAAACTGAGCAAAGATGAACTCAACATTTTTAAAGAAGAACTCAAAACAAAGATTGAAGCCAACAGAGATTTGAACGCATATATTGATGTGAACAGTGTAGGAGAAGGTATCCCTATTGCTATCAAAGACAATATTCAAGTCAAAGATTGGTCTGTAACTTCAGGCAGTAAAATTTTACAAGGCTACATCGCTCCTTATAATGCAACAGTTATAGAAAAACTAGAGAGTGCAGGACTCTGTCCCTTTGGTCGAACAAATATGGACGAGTTTGCCATGGGTTCAACAACAGAATCAAGCTTTTACGGTAAAACACAAAATCCTCACGCAAGTGACAGAGTTCCCGGCGGAAGTTCCGGAGGATCTGCTGCTGCTGTTGGTGCCGGTCTTGCCATCGCTGCCCTTGGGTCTGACACGGGTGGATCTATCCGTCAGCCTGCAGCATACTGTGGAATTGTAGGAATGAAACCGACTTACGGCAGAGTCAGCCGTTATGGTTTGGGTGCATACGCTTCGAGTTTAGACCAGATTGGACCTATGACACAAAATGTTGAAGATGCGGCAATTTTATATGACATTATCAGTGGAAGCGATGCAAAAGACTCCACAAATGCCATGAAAGATGACAAAGTCGTTCCACATTTGAATGCCCAGAGAAAATTGACAATTGCTACTCTGCCAAAATATGTCCAAAATGCAAGCCAAGAGATTAAAGATGCCTATGCAAAAGCCATTGAAGCACTCAAAGCTGCGGGACATACAATAGTAGAACGTGAGATGATGGATGCAAAATATGACATCTCAGCTTACTACATCACAGCAACTGCGGAAGCAACAACAAACCTTGCCCGTTATGACGGTATCCGTTACGGAAATCGTGTCGAAGGGAAGAACCTTGAAGAGACATACTACAAAACAAGAAGTGAAGGTTTTGGCGATGAAGTGAAACGCCGTGTACTTCTTGGAAACTTTGTACTCTCTAGCGGTTACTATGAAGCCTACTATGTCAAAGCACAAAAAACACGTCACATTATCAAAGATGAATATGCAAAAATCTTTAAAGATGTTGATCTGATTTTATCTCCAGTTGCACCGAGTGTTGCACCAAAATTTGGCGCACTTGCCAATCCGATGGATATGTACCTCAGTGACATCTATACAATCAGTGTCAACCTTGCAGGTCTCCCAGCCCTTTCACTGCCAATAAACAAAAACAGTGAAGGTCTGCCGGTAGGGCTGCAGCTTATCGCAGCAGCGTATGATGAACAGACACTCTTTGACGGTGCACTAAGTCTTGAAAAAGAAGTAGCATATAAGTAATGTAATAGTACTGAAATAATTTTTTGTTACAATGTTAAAAAAGGAGAAATGATGGCATATTTTGACAAAGCAAAAGAGAAAAACAGAGTCTACGGACTTGTATTTGGTGCAGGGAAAATCACGCAGGTTTTTGAAGATTCTCACTACAAAATAATGGTAAAGTTTAAAAATGGATATGAAGTTCCTTACACAGAAGATGGTATTCCGGGTTGGGGAAATTTCAAAAAACAGACACTCTATTACAAAAAAGATATTGATTTGACAGATGTTGACTTTGCACCTGTTACAAAAGTTCTCTCACCGAAAAAAATCATTAAGCTGCGTGAGAAGAAAAAACTTGAAGTACGTTTGCCTTCTGGAATATGGACAAACTGTTCAAAATGTGTTGCAGGATATGTTGAAGATATGTTAGAAGCTGAAAACTACCATCTCTTCAGAAAAGCCCCAAAAAAGGATAAATAATTTTATATACACTCATTCACACAATTCATATCTACTCTGTCTTTATTTATGGCGGTTTTTTGTTTGTAGACATACTCTTTCTCTCTAAGATGCAGCAATCTTTAGACGCTGATGAGTATACAAAAGCACGTGAGGCTATCATGATGCATGTAAGAAAAGTTGTTCCCTATGCACTTATGGTAGCTGTTGCAAGTGGACTCTACCTCTTTTCGCAGGTCTTTGGAAAGATAGAAGCAGATGGCTTATCTATATTTCAAATTGCTCTAAGTATCAAAGCTTTCTTGGGTTTATGGCTTGGATTTCGCGGTATCAACCAAAAACTTTTCGGTATCAATCCATGGGTATTTAAAAGTCACTTCTTTCCATTTACACTCGTCGTCATTATAATATTTCTTTCTCAAGTTATGTTTTTGGATTTTACCTCTTTTTTAGCACAATAAGAGTATAATCCAAAAATTTTAAAAGGATGACCATGAGAATTCGTAAACGCGCCCTAACATTTGAAGATGTACTTTTAGTACCTCAATATTCCGAAGTTCTTCCAAAAGAAGTATCATTAGAAACAAAACTGACAAAAAATATAAGCCTTAAAATTCCTATGGTCTCAGCTGCAATGGACACAGTAACCGAGTACCGTGCTGCTATTGCCATGGCGAGACTTGGTGGAATCGGGATTATTCATAAAAATATGGATATCGAAACACAATGCAAGCAGGTAAAAAAAGTTAAAAAATCTGAAAGCGGCATCATTATTGATCCAATTTATGTCCATCCAGATGCAACTTTGGCAGATGCTGAAGCGTTAATGAAAGAGTTCAAAATCTCTGGTGTACCCGTTGTTGATGGTCACAACAAACTTTTGGGAATTCTTACAAATCGTGATATGAGATTTGAAAAAGATATGCGTAAACGTGCTGATGAAGTAATGACTAAAATGCCGTTAATCACTGCAGAAAGAGGCATCAGCCTTGATGATGCAGCTGACATTATGCACAAAAATAAAATCGAAAAACTTCCTATCATTGATGAAGAAGGCTTTTTAAAAGGTCTTGTTACTATTAAAGATATCAAAAAACGCATCGAGTATCCTAACTCAAACAAAGATGCTTTTGGTCGTCTTATAGTGGGTGCGGCTATCGGCGTGGGACAGATGGATAGAGCAAAAGCACTTGTTGATGCAGGTGCTGATGTACTTGTTCTTGATTCTGCTCACGGCCATTCAAAAGGGATTTTAGATACTGTAAAAGCTATCAAAGAGTCTTTAGAAGTTGATGTCATTGCCGGAAATATTGCAACAAAAGAAGCGGTTCTAGCTCTTATTGATGCAGGTGCAGATGGTGTAAAAGTTGGAATAGGACCTGGTTCTATCTGTACTACACGTATTGTCGCCGGTGTTGGTGTACCGCAGATCTCTGCTATTGATGAGTGTGCCGGTGCTGCACGTCCTCATGGTGTACCTGTCATTGCCGATGGCGGGATTAAATACTCTGGAGATATTGCAAAAGCTTTAGCGGTTGGTGCTAGCTGTGTTA
>JALVXQ010000251.1 GCA_027038255.1 Sulfurimonas sp.
AAAAAGCAAAAGAACAATAAGTAAGTTTACATGTACCATACGAAGTGCATTAAACGGAATAGCTGGGAATAAAAAGTCACCATAAATATACTGGATACTCATAGTTAAACCAAATAAAATCTCCCCTGCAAGTAAGATGAGTGCAAAGATAAAATATGGCTTTGCGACCATTTGAGATGAATATTTCATATAATTTCCTTATCCTTGAATATTTGGTGGCCACTCTTGGGCATTGACCTTAGACATCCATATTAAAAAGTCAGCAAGACTGTTGACCTGTTTTGGTGTTAAGTTAAACTGTGGCATTTTTCTTCTGTTTGGGATATTAAGCGGTTGCGCTGCCATCCATCCTTGCATATAACTTCTAAATGCTTCTTTATCTCCCCCGCCTAGACGTTGAAAAGCGTTTCCTAACTCAGGAGCATAGTATGCACCCTCCCCCAGTAGCGTATGGCAACCAACACAATCATTGTCTTCCCATATCTTTTTCCCTTCGACTACAGATTTTGTAATCTTATCTTCGTGACTCAATTTCGGTATTCTATGGACACTGTCAAATGTCAATCCGGCAAACACCAAAATAGCAAAAAGACCGCCGCCAAAGTAAATATTTCTGGCCATATCTTTGGTAATACGTTCAGTCATTTCTCTTCCTATTTTAAATTCTACCTATAAGTAGTAATTGGAATAATAGCAGGAAATATTTTAATTCTACCTTTGAGTAGTAATTAAATATTTATTAATCTAATTGTAGTAAAATACATATAGAGGAATCATATAATGAAACTTAATAATACATCTCAATATGCTATACGCATTCTGGCTTACATTGCAGACCATAAAGAAAAAACTCTCTTTAGTGCTACAGAACTTTCCAATGAATTGATTATCCCCTATAAATTTTTAACAAAAATAATGACAGAACTTGTCAAAGCGAATTTTATAGAGTCCATACGTGGTCGAGAAGGTGGTTTTAAGCTCAAGAAAAGCGCTGCAGAGATAAAAGTAGATGATATCTTAAATATTTTCAATGACTCTATCAAAGATGAAGAGTGCATTTTAGGTATAGGATTTTGTAACGGTATGTGCAAATGTGCTCTACATGACCAGTGGATGGAACCTAAACTGCTCATGCAAAAAATGTTTCGGGAATCCAGCCTGCAAGATATTGCAGGAAGAGGATGTAAAATATAGCTTGTTGATTTTATTTACAACAATTTATCAAATAGAGACCAACTGCTTGAAGTTCTTTAGGATTTAAATCTCTACAAACTTTTTCAGAGACAACAAATGCCTTTGCTTGCGCAACCGAATCAAAAGTTTTATCTATTTTTTTACATTTTTTTGCATATATCATAGAACCCATATGAGCCATTTTTTGCTGTTTTTTACCTATCATATGCGAATCTTTTGAAAAATCTTTTTTTGCTGCCTCTAATGCACCATTAAAATCAGTCACTACACCACCAAATTTTGCTGCAAATTTGCTTGCTGCTTGTAGCGTAGAAAAAGCATATTTACTTACCATACTCATAGTCCCTTTTTTAGAAGAACCAACAACAAAATAAGCTTTATCTGCATCTATAAATTTTAATGAATCAACAGCCACAACTTTGATATGTTGAGGATTTACATGATTTTTCTCTTTATCTTCTACAAGACAATGAAGAGAACAGTACTGTTTTTCTTTGCCATCAACAACAGCCGCACAATTTGTTTTATAAAACATTACAAGGTTCATACCACAAACATTACAAAATTTCTTCTGTGCACCTTTTTGCAATAACTGCGCCTTTGAAGCTGGCACAGTTTGGAACATTGCCGCACTTAATACACTCACTAAACCAATCACTAAAAATCCCATAAAAGAGAGTTTAAATTTTCCACTCATATTATCCACCTTGATTAAATTTAGCAAAGTATATTATAAAAGTGTTACATCAGTGTTAATTATGAGATTTCTTACAAAACTTCAATTCATTTTTTATTTTTATATTGGAAAACTTTTTTTCAATTAACTTCGCAGCAATTCCACTTCCAACATAAAGTGTCTCTTTTTTTTCATTGAGTACCGGAGTAGTTTTATAACCACAACTTGGAGATTTTGATTTAAGCACGATAGCATCTGCGTGAGGATGTACTTGCAAAAACTTCTCTATTTCAGCTTCTAAAAGCTCAGTTACATCGACATTTGTTTCATCTGTAATGATTCTCTGCTTGCCTGCAATCTCTACAACATTAATGCGCTCACGCGGTGTTCCAAAAAGTGGAGCTTCTGGACAAAAGGGAATAATTTCATACTCACTAAAAGCCTCTTTTACTGCATCTATCTCTTTTGTTTTACCGTCATAACGGCAATACTCTCCCAAGATGCAGGAAGAGATGATGACCTTTTTTTTAGCAGATGACAACGCTTTTTATCTCCGTCATCTCTTCTATGGCAAAACGAGGACCTTCACGCCCTACTCCTGAGAGCTTCACTCCACCATAAGGCTGAATGTCAAAACGTAGTGTCGGCATATCATTAATGACAATGCCACCGGCATCAAGCTCATCTATGGCACGATTTGTCAGACTCAAATCATTTGTGAAAATAGAAAATTGTAGTCCATATGGAGAGTCATTCATACGCTCCACAGCATCATCAAAACTCTCTACTTTTACAAGGGAGACTATTGGAGCAAAAACCTCTTCACAGACTATTGCCATGTCGTCACGTACATTTGCCATCACGCAAGGGTGAAACACGCGTCCTTCGATGTGTGGTATAAGTAGAGGAATGGCTCCCTCTTCTATAGCAGACTCTACCCAGCTCATAGCACGTGCACATGATTCATCATCAATGAGCGGTCCCATAAAGGTATCTTCCTCATAGGGAGAGCCAACTTTGAGCTTTTTCGTCGCTTCTGCCATCAACTCTGCAAACTCATCATAAATTTCTTCTTGTACATAAATTCTCTGCAGAGAGATGCAGACCTGCCCTGAGTTTACAAAAGCCCCAAGTGCACACTTCGTTGCAGCATAAGCAAGGTCTGCTGATTTTTCGATGAAAGTCGCAGCATTCCCTCCAAGCTCAAGCCCAACTTTTTTAATGCCTGCATTTTTTGTAATGATATTACCAACAGGTACACTTCCTGTAAAGGAGATAACACGTGGAATATCAGAAGTAATAAGCGCAGAACCAACCTCGGCATCGCCATAAACAACTGAAAGTGCATCAGGAACAGCAAACTCACTCTCTATAAAAAGCTTTGCAAACTTATAAGCAGTCAGTGGTGCTTCAGGTGTAGGTTTAAGCACAACAGCATTCCCTGCGACAAGTGCAGGGCCAAGTTTATGTGCTACAAGATTAAGTGGAAAATTAAAAGGGGTAATAGCGACAACAACACCGGCAGGTTCACGTCGAAAAAATGCCATTGTCTTTTTTCCAGAGGCATAAGCATCTGTATTTATAGTTTCACCGGACATGGTTCGCATCGTCTCTGCGGAGAGTGTCAAAGTTTCGATGCAGCGTTCTACTTCAATACGTGCAAAAGTGATAGGCTTACCCACCTCATCTGTAATGGTTCTTGCAACATCTTCTTTGTTCTCACGCAGCTTTTGTGCGACATCTAAAATCCAAGAACAGCGTTGAGCCAATGTAGATTTTTTAGTGGTTTTTGCAGCTTTGTGTGCAATTTGAAGTGCTTTTTTTGCATCCTCTTCATCACATACAGGAGCAGTTGAGACTACATTACCATTATAAGGAGATTTTCGCTCACTACGTTCTTCTTTTGTCGCTTCAAGTGAGCCAAAAAATATTTTTGCATCAATCATATAACTTCCTTTATATTCAAATCAAAGAATTAATTTCTAAATACAAAAATTATAGCATCTATTTTATAATTTCAAACTTTTTATTTGCCTCAATTTCAGCACGTTCTTCTTCAGTAAGTTTTGAAAGATCAGCCTCATCCAAGAGTTCCATATTTGGAATTTTTATCGCAATAATAATAAGTGCAATTCCAAAAAGAAAAACAAACCATGAAGAGTGATCACCGAGTGTGTTTAGGAGTGTCTCTTTTCCATAACTCTCACCCATTAAAGGTTTAAAAAACGACTCATAGTATTTTGTGAATACATAACCGCCTAATATACCGCCAATAGCACCCACTAAAACATCTATACGCCCTTCAGCAATGGAGATAGGACCAGTTCCCGGACATTTACCTAAAATTGCCATAGAGATGCCAAATAAGATACCACCAATTATAAGACCTGATAGAATCATCGGTTTAATATGAAACGAAGCATACCCAAGCTTAACTTCAAAAAAGAGCGCAATACTTGTAATTCCAATAGCCAAAAAGAGCATTTTTGGCACGACCATATCTTTAAGCATTGCAAAACCTGCAATTTTTTCAAATTTATCAACACGCGTGTACTGAATAATCCCACCAAAAAGAATTCCTATAAGAAAAACAACTGCAATAGAACCATGCCCTTGATTTGCAACGACATGAAACATATCCATTATGCGTTCAGTTAAACTCATTTTGCATCTCCTTTATAGAATAATTTTCCGGTAATTACTAAAGAGATAAGCACAACCCCACCAAAAATCATACTACTAAAGGCAGTCTGACTCATACCTGAGAGAAAGTGTCCTGATGTACATCCACCTGCAAGTCTTGCACCAATAATCAAGAAAAATCCTGCTACAAAGCTCCATACAAGACGAGAGAGTACAGAGTTGTTTTTATAAGCTTTCCATGCAGTCGGCATCACACTGAAACGAAAAGACTTTGTAATAAATACAGCAGTAATAAAACCACCAACTAAAGAGCCTAGAAGCATTACACCTTCCCAAGCTCCAGGATTTTTAACTTCTTGGAGATAAACATACTCTTGAGGGTCCATATTAAAAAGCACACCTGCAAAATAAGGGACATATGTTGATGCTCCCAAAGGTCTATTTGCACCAAAAATTGAAAATGTAAAAAGTAACAGTAGTGCCATTAAGATACCACCCAACCACCAAGGCAATCTTCTTTTCATAATTATTCCTTATGATATATATAATATTCATCGAATTATACCCCCATATCAATTAACAAATGGTAACTATAAACTGCTAATATAAAAAATTATCTCATCTTAAAGCTAATGCATTATAATACCGCTATGAAAATATTATTATTCAGCTTATTATTTGTCACAACTCTTTTTTCCTATGAAACAGACAGCTGGATACATGACTACAACACAGGTCTGCAACTTGCACAAAAAGAGCATAAAAATATCTACCTCTTCATTGGTGCGGATGCCTGCAAGTTTTGTAAGATATTTAAAGAAAAGACACTCTCACAAAAGAGTGTAATGCAGAGACTCCACAAAGAGTATGTCCTTATCTACCTCTCACGCGACAGACATAAGATTCCATCGAAATTTGAAAAATTTGGAGCACCAAGACACTATTTTTTAGATGAAAACGGAAAGATTCTTTTTGCAACCTTTGGAGTGCTTGAGCCGGCCGGTTTTTTCACCATTCTCGATGAAGCGGATTTAAACAGCGAAAACTAAAGGCTTATATTTTCAACTATCTCTACACTTAAGGGTGTCACAACTACTGCATCAAGACAAAAGTCTCCATCATATGCATATTTCTTCATGTAAACATTGGCAGTTTTTATGATGCGTGAGAGTTTTGTAGGCGTAATATTTTGAATGGCAAGTTCATAATCTTCACCACTTTTGACCTCAACAAAATGCAGAGCATCTTCTTTTTTGGCGATGATGTCAATCTCTCCAAATCGAGAGTAAAAATTACGCTCAACAATGTAATAGCCATTTTCTAAAAGATATGCACAGGCTTTCTCTTCTGCAATATTACCTTTTACTCTACTCATTCCAACCCTCACTGTTTTTTTTAACTTGAAACATAGTATACTTGTAATACTATTTATTTTACTGAAGGATTACTTGTATGAATATGCACAAAATTGTCTCCGGTTTTTTCTTTATCCTGGCGATGACTATAAACTTTGGGTTTTTTTATGGAAATCCTGAAATTCTCATCGACCATAGTGCCTATGAGCTTTTTGCAGCCATCGTTGTCAATCTCATAGCCACTGTTTTAAAACTTGGAGATAAAACACAACTGGGAGCCGTTTTACTTGCAACAAGTTTGGTTGCAGATATTCAACTCATTGCTTCTGCTACTGTTTGGACTATCGCTTATTATGTCTACCATAATTTAGGAGCTGAAGCTACTACAGCCATTGTCTCCCTCTCTGGTGGTGCACTCTTGGCAAACATCGTCTCTGTTATATTATTTATCGGTGACACTGTAAAATCTAAAAGATAACAGCCAGCCATGAATGATCAAATTTTTTGGATTGTTCTTAAACGTCTAAGAATACCCTTTCTTGTCATTATTGTCACTTTTGCTATCGCTATCTTAGGATTAACACTTATCGACGGCGTAGATGATCAGGGGCATATATATCGTATGAGCTTTTTTGATGCTTTTTATTTTGTAAGTTACATGGCAAGTACCATCGGTTTTGGTGAAGCCCCTTATACATTCACCTATTCACAAAGAATCTGGGTCAGTGGAATTATCTACCTAACTGTTATTGGCTGGTTTTATGCCATCGGTTCCATTGTCGCACTTATTCAGGATGAGGCACTTCGTAAGGCTATACAGCGAAATCGTTTTAACAGACAAGTGCACGCTTTAACTGAGCCTTTTTACATTATGCTTGGCTATAACAGTGTTATTAAAAGTATTATCAACCGTATTCATGAAAACAACTACCGATTTGTTGTGCTAGATAAAGACAAGACAAAAATAGATGCCTTAATGCTGGAAAACTTCTACCCACATGTACCGGCAATAGATGGGGATGTTACCAATCAACAGATGCTTAAACTTGCCGGAATTCATCGAAAAAACTGTGTTGGTATTATCTCTCTCTTTAAAGATGACACAAAAAACACACAGATTGCAACCGTCTGTAAACTTCTCAATAAAAAGATAGATATCATCGTAAAAGGAAGCTCGCCAAGACACCTTGAACATTTTAAATCTATGAATCTCAAACATGTCCAGGACCCTTTTAATACCATCTCAAAAAGAATTTATTACAGTATTACAGCACCGCATATTTGGCTTTTGGAGATGTGGGCATATGGGCATAGTCTCAATCTGAGAAAGAGAGACCTCTTTCCAAAAGGTAAATATATTCTTTGTGGATACGGACGGATGGGTAAAGCCTTGGAAATTGGCTTGCAAAAAGCGGGAATTGAGTACTTAACATACAAAATAGACTCAAAAATATATGAAAAAGAGAAAGGGACTACACTTTTTGGTGATGAAGAAGATACACAAAAACTTTTAGAACTTGGCGTGAATGATGCTGCCTGCATTATAGCAGCAACCAAAGATGACCTGCTCAATCTCACTATTCTCAACAAAGCAAAAAATCTCAATCCTAACATCTTTACAGTGGCAAGAGAGAACTCCATAGATGAACTGACAATGTTTCAAGCAGCAAAAATCAATAAAATCTATATACTTGAACAAATTTTAGCCGACACTACCTACACCTTTATCTCCCAACCTCTTTTAGATGCCTTTGTGCATGAAGTACGTAAACGCGATGAAGCATGGGGTCAAATCATTGTTAATATGCTCAATAATATTATAGAGGGCAATCCTGAGTATTTTGAGCTTACAATCAACCGTGAAGAGACTTTCGCACTCGCACTCGAACTGGAAAAAGGCACTGAGATTACCCTTGCAAACCTGAGACGCTCACGTGAGAACAGAGAAGAACTTTTACCAATTGTTTTTCTTCTTTTAAAACGTGAGAAGGAACTCTTTTTAATTCCTGATTCCCAGATGAAAATAGAATTAGGAGATAAACTGCTTGTTGTCGCTGATTATGAGCATCAAGAAGATTTTGAGTACATCATCAACAACATTTACGAGCTCAACTATATCTTAGGTATTGAAGAAAAAAAATGGTTTGGAATTCTTTAAAGCTTTATCTCATTACTCCTTGGTTAAAATAGGTCAAATTATATAAAGGGCACCTCTAAAAACCCTAGTAACTCTCAGCTTTACAGAGGAGGTTACAATCAAGGCACTCTTTTAAAGCCCTAGCCATAGCTAAGGCGAAAAAGAGTAACGCAGAGTGTATGCTCCTCTGTAG
>JALVXQ010000252.1 GCA_027038255.1 Sulfurimonas sp.
AGTGTTCTCCGCCTCATTATCCCTCCCTCCACGCTCACGAGAAATAAGAAAAGAATGAAAACCTTTATCCGCTACCTGAACCCTGCCATTGCTTTATTATGTATTCCTGGTATTTCTGGAGTATCTGTGGGATGTTCGCACTTGATGGGTTCTTCAGGATGGCATTCAGGGCGTCCTGGGTTCCTGTCCACACGGCGTCCATTAACGGGCTCTTTGGCATTAGGTAGGAGTGATCAAAGGACTGGCTGAAGCCGTACACGATTGGGTTGTCCTTGACTGCAGGGGAGTTTGCGGCGGCCTCCAGTGCAGGTATGTAACCAAGTTTCTGGGCGAGGGTTTCTTCAACGCTCGGCGTGGTTGTAAGCCAGAGTGCGAAGTCCCAGGCGGCCTTCAGGTTCTTGGCGCCCTTTGCAAAGTACAGGAGCTTCACACCACCGTATGGTCTGGGCCAGTACGTCTTCCCGTTTACCGTTATCGGCGGTATGTAGGTGACTCCAAAGTCTATGTGGTTCTGCTTGATGGTTTCTATGCTCCACGGTCCGTTTATCATGAATGGAGACCTGTTCTGGACGAATATAGCCATCTGCGTGTTGTAGTCAGCAGTTGGGGCCATGTAAGGCCATATATTCTTGAAGAAGAACTCGAACCCTTGGATGGTTTTGCTGTTGTTAAGGCCGGGCTTGAGTGTGGTGTCGTTGAAGTAATACCCGCCGAACGCCTGCGCGAACGCTGAGATGAA
Source organism: Sulfurimonas sp. (assembly GCA_027038255.1). Taxonomy (GTDB): domain Bacteria; phylum Campylobacterota; class Campylobacteria; order Campylobacterales; family Sulfurimonadaceae; genus Sulfurimonas. The sequence goes on from JALVXQ010000252.1 coordinate 740, forward strand.
GTACGGGTTAACCGGGTAGGCGATACCGTACTCCTTCTTGTTCGGGTTGTAGTACTTCTTCATTATGTCGAGCATCTGTGAGAAGGTGGTCGGAGGGTTCGGTACCATCTTCTTGTTGTAGATGAGGGCCACAGTTTCAACTGCGAAGGGCAGGGCGTAGTAGTTGCCCTTATACTGAATGGCCTCAGTGGCCTGGGGCCTGAACTTCCCTAGTATCTGAGGTGTGATCATGTTGTTGACCGGTTGCAGGAGTCCGCCCTTGACAAACTTCCCCATCCAATCATGGGCCCAGATGAACATGTCTGGCCCCTTGCCGGCCGGGATACCTGCCTGAAGGGCGGTCTGAAGGTTGTTTTTGTATTCGAACTTTATGGTGACGCTCGGGCACATCGCCATGTACTCCGCGGCCAGTCCCTGGAACACTTTAAGCTCGTTGGGTTGCATCGCATGCCAGATGACAACCGTTCCACTGCCACACTGAACTGCCGGCGGCGTGGTTGTGGTCGTCGTTGAAGGTGACGAGGTCGTCGATGTGGAGCTACTGCTGGTTGACGTGGTCGACGGTGAGGAAGTCGTGGAGGAAGTAGTCGTTGCTGGACTGCTGGTCGTTGGGGTGGAGCTGGTGCTGCCACCTCCTCCGCTTATACAGCCGCTGGCCACTACGCTAAAAACCAAAACTCCAACTAAAAGTAGGGTTATCAAACCTTTCTTCATCTTTATACCACCCGCACTTGTGTTGGGTGATACAGTATCATCCTCAGTGATATATATACCTTGCGCTTCCCTGCCCCTCTACGGTAGCATGTACTCTAGTGTACCCTGGGGTGTACTGCTGAGGGCGCGCCTCAAGATGAGAAACGAGGTAGGAGCAACCCGTCTCGGCTTCATGTCTTCTCTGTACCCGTCGGGGGGCACCACCTCAACGGTGCTGTTCGAAAGGTTTATAGCTACCAGAACCCGTTCCGGGGTCCATACCCTCTCGTAGATAAGCAACTTCCCGCTGAACGTTAGGGGTCTGAATTCACCG
>JALVXQ010000253.1 GCA_027038255.1 Sulfurimonas sp.
CATTTTTATCCTTCGTAATATTTTACATTAATTTTTCCCTATAATCAAATGATTTATAAAAAATTATAATTCTAATGTTAAGTTTAACTTATTTTTAAACTTAAGGGTAGTAGAATTTTATATAAAAAACATAAGGATAAGCATGAAAAAAATTATTACATTATCAATTTTAGCTTTTTTGACTACAGCAATCTACGCGGAATCAGATGTAAATTCAACCACAACAAGTTCAACACAAGCTCAAATTGACGCATTAAAAGCGCAACTTGAAAAGCTTGAAACTACGCAAAATGAGAAAATTGCAAAGTTAGAAAAAAAACAGAAACACAATACAAAAAAAATTAGCCATGTAAATGAATTAGCTAATAATGATAATCTAAAGTTTAAAGTAGACTTTAGAACTGCATATGACTATATTAGTTATAAAACTGCAAATGGTAATACAAGTTCAAATGGTGTTTTCAGTAATAGACTCTGGCTAAAGATGGCATACGCACCTACAAACCATTTAGCATTTTACGGCACACTCTCATACTATAAATTATATGGACAAACAATAGGTGCTAACCAAAATTTTAACTACAATGATGCTTATGTAAATGAGAGTGCAAACCCAACAGGAGAGATAAGAGTTAAAGAAGCTTTTTGGCTCTATAAAAATGATACTTTTCTCGGTTTAGATATACCATGGACTGCAAGTATTGGACGAAGACCTTCGACTGATGGACTACTCGTAAACTATAGAGAAGACCAAAAAGCAAAATCTGCCATAGGACACAATATAAATATGGAATTTGATGGCGCAAGTTTTAACTACGAACTGGAAAATGTAACAAGTGTACCAGGTATGTCTCTAAAATTTTGTCTTGGTCGTGGTATGTCAGATGCTTATTCAAGATATTCTAATGTAAGTCAAAATTCTGATGGTACATACTCATTTAATAATACTCAAGATTATTCAGAAGTCAATGGTTTTAATAATACTGACCTATATGGTGTGCTATTCAAACCATATGATGATGGTCAGTACTCACTACATACAGTATGGTTTAAAGCTTTCAATTTACCAGGTATGGTTTATAATAGTACACTAAGTACTCCTACTCAGGCAAAATATGATTTTAAACAAACTGGTGATGAAGAAGGTGGAGCAGCAAGCTTTATAGCTGATGGTATCGGTGATGGTATTAGTGATATGCTGGATGACACTGTATTCTTTGCTTCATTCGCTTATAGTAAAACACATCCTGAATCAAGTATGTTAGGCTCAGAGAAGGCTGAAACTGGTACTTCTGTATATGCAGGACTAAATTGGCCATGTCAATTGATAGATGATGCACGTTTTGGTGTAGAGTACAATCATGGAAGTAAATACTGGAGAAGTTTTACATACGGTGAAGATACTTTAGCAGGTAGTAAACTTGCAGTTCGTGGGGATGCTTATGAAGCATTCTTTAACAAAGAGTTAATTGGTCACAAACTTACAGCACAAATCCGTTATACCTATATGGATTATAAATATACAGGAAGCAATGCTTTCTTCGGTGATGCTGGTACACCAATGACAATGAGTGAAGCACAAGCTTTAGGAATGGATCCTGTTAAAACGGCTCAAGACATTAGAGTATATATCAGATATAGATATTAAACACTATTAAGATTAAGAAACCTTTTATGGTTTCTTATAAACTTTTTTCTTCTTTCAATTTTTCCCATAATTTCAACTTATCTAAAATATTATGTAAATAAAAGTTATTTATAAGTCAAACTGTATTATCATAGTAAAATCTAATGAATTTTATAAGTTATTCTTAAACTTATATTCCATTTTAGAAAATTATAAAGAGGAAGTGCTTATGAGTGTAGAAGTTTCTAGAAGAAAATTTCTTCAAGGAAGTGTGGCTTTAAGTGTTGCTGGTGCATCAGCAGTCAGTGCTACAAATCTTTTCTCTAGTGAACACGCTAGTGAACATAAATCAACTAATAGCAGAATACCAAGTACTATCACAACGAAGACAAGTACAAAAAAGGCAGAAGATGTGCCTTTTCTATGTGGTATATGTGTAAACAAATGTGCTGGTTTAGCTAGAGTTGAAGACGGGATAATAACAAAACTAAATCCAAATCCATATTTTCCAAAAAACAGAAATATGCTTTGTCCAAGAGGAAATGCAGGTATTCAAACGCTTTATGATCCAGATCGATTGAAATACCCAATGGTAAGAATTGGTGAAAGAGGTGATGGAAAATACAAAAGAGTCACTTGGGATGAAGCATATGAAGCTATCTTGAATGGTACTGATAAGTTCAAAGGGATCAAGCAAATTCTAGAGGAAGAAAAAGACAACCGTGCAACTATAGCCTACTGTAATGGAGAAGGTCTCTCAAAAGAGGGCTTTGAAGTTTTAGTTGGTGAAAAAATCGGTTCTCCTAACTATGTAGATGAAATTAGTATCTGTCTTGAGACTACTCTTGGTGGATATGTAAATACAATAGGTACTTATGGTGAAGCAGATCTCAATAATGCAGATTATTTAATTATAGCAGGTGCAAATAGAGCGGAAGCTATCATCACTCCCGATACTATGGATATGTTTAAACGTTCAAAAGGACGTGGGCTTAAGACTATAGTTTTAGATCCAAGATTTACAAACACTGCAGCAAAAGCTGACAGATGGTATGCAGTAAATCCGGGAACAGACCTTGCGTTTGTACTTGCACTAACATATGTAGCCATCAAAGAAGAGTTGTATGATAAAGCTTTTGTTGCAAAACATGTAGAAGGATTTGATGAGTATAAAAAGCACATTCTTTCTAATAAATATACACCTGAATGGGCAGCAAAAATTACAAATATTTCGGCAAAAGAGATTTATAAAACTGCTCGAGAGTTTATGGCAGCAGAACATCCTATCTATTATCAAGGTCGAAGAAGTGTATTTTCAAAAAATGACTTCCAACTTCGCCGTGCTATGGCAATTTACCAAGGTTTAAGTGGAAACTTAGATAAAAAAGGTGGTCTTGTCTACGGTCAAAAATTACAACTTCCTAAAGAAGATGTTAATGCTCCTATTTATGGACAGGCACAAGCACGATTTGACACAGAAGGTATTGCTATTCCATCACTCAAAACCGGTTCTTGGATTGTTCTTAGAAATATGGTACTTGAGGGTAAAAACCCTTATCCACTTCGTGCAATGTTTATGAGAAAACACAATCCTATGGCTGGTGTTCCAAATACGAAAAAGACAGAAGAGTTTTTAAGAAAAATGGATCTCAACATTATGATTGATATTCTTCCAAGTGATACTACAATGTTTGCTGATGTTATTTTACCAGAAGCATCTTACCTTGAGAGAACTTCTCCGGTCGCAAGTTATGGAGGAATGGAACCTGCAATTGTACAAAGAAAAGCAGCCATAGATCCTCTATTTGAAACAAAAACTCCTGAAGTTATTTACAAAGAGTTAGCTGAAAAGCTTTCCCTTCCTCTTTGGGAAATCACTAAAAAATATGATGAAGATGTTCAAGATGATACCGAGGGAATGAGTGAAAAAGAGATTCAAGCGTATTACAAAGAGAATGGTTTTGATTTAGCTGAGCCTTGGGAGAAACCTGTTCATGAACAAAATGAAGAGAGAATCACAGAAGCATATGGTAAAAAAGCTTGGGAAATTTTAGATGAAAAAGGTGTTTATTATCCAAATATGGAAGAGTACCATACACAACTCAATCCAAATGAATTCCAATATTATCCAGAAAACAAAAAACACTACTCAACACAGGGTGATAAGTTAAAAGTTAAATGTAATTTGACAAACTTAACGAAAAAAGGTGTGGATGCAATGCCAGCATGGCACGATGATATGGCATTCAGTGTTCCTGCAAACAAGTTTAGACTCATTACTGGTCGTCATGCACAGTTTACCCAAAGTGGCACAACAAATAACATGATGCTAAGAGACTTAATTCCTACAAACTATATTTGGATTAATAATCAAGTATGTGACAAAATGGGAATCAAATTTGCAGATAAAGTTGAAGTAAAAAGTCCTATAGGTAAAGTAACTATCATGGCTTATCCAACAAATAAAATTGCTCCAAATCAAATTTTTATGCTTCATGGTTTTGGCGGAAGCAGCGAAAAAATGGAAATAGCTTATGGAAATGGTGCGAACGATGCTCTACTTATTGAAGATAAAATTGAGCCGGTATATGGTGCAGCGGTCATGCATGACACAAATGTAGAAATTAGGAAGGTGTAATTATGGCAAGATATGGAATGGCACTTGATTATAAAAATTGTATCAACTGCAAAGCGTGTGAAGTCGCTTGTAAAGAGGAAAACGGTGTAGAACTTGGTGCAGAAAAACATAGAATCTGGGTAGGTGCAGATAATCCTAAAGGGGAATGGCCACTTTTAGATATCGCATCAGCAGCATTTTTACCAAGTCAATGTCAGCATTGTGATGATGCTCCTTGTCAGGAAGTTTGTCCGACACATGCAACTTATTATGATGAAAATGGAGTTGTACGGGTAGATGCTGATAAATGTATTTTATGTTCATACTGTATGAATGCTTGTCCTTATGATGCAAGATACGTAGATGAAAGAACGATGACTATCGATAAGTGTACTTTTTGTTCAGACACAAGACTTGCGCGTGGTGAAACTACGACTGCTTGTCAAAATACTTGTCCTACAAAAGTAAGAACATTTGGTGATTTAGATGATCCTGAGAGTGAAATCAGCGAACTTCTAAGAACAAGAGAGCATTTTAGTCTAAAATCTCATCTTGGGACTAATCCAAAACTTTTTTATCTAACATAAGGAGGATAAAGTGAATTTTATTAAAAAAATTATACCAATGAAGGACTTTACTCTAAAAAGTCTTCTAACATTTGAAAAGACTCCTTTAAATATTTTTATGTTTATTGTAACAATTGGATTACTTGGTGCTTTTGGCTGGGGTGTTATGGAATATGTAATGCACTCTCACGAAGCTTATAATGTTACAAGAGAACATCCATGGGGTCTGCTTATTGCAATGTATATTTTCTTTGTTGTAAGTTCAACTGGTCTTTGTATAGTTGGTTCTCTAGGTGATGTTTTTGGTTTTAAAGATTATATGGCAATGAGTAAAAGAGCTATTTTAGGTTCAATTGTAACTATCATGGCTGGGTTTGCTGTAATTTTATTTGAAATAGGTCACCCGGTAACTATGCTTATATACAATGTTCTAAGTCCGGGTCTCACATCAGCTATCTGGTGGATGGGTACACTTTATGGTCTTTACCTTACATTTATGATTATTGAGTTTGTTTTCTTAATGCGTAATGATATGAAAAATGCGAGAATTTTTGGTCTGACTGGTCTTTTAGTAGGTCTTGCAGCTCACTCAAATCTTGGAGGTGTTTTTGGATTCTTAAATGCTAGAACTATCTCAAATGGTGTTTTCTATCCAACATATTTTATTTTAACTGCATTTATCACAGGTATATACTTGACATACTTAATGTATGGATTTAGATATAAAATGCATTTTCCAGAAGAGATTAAAAAAGGGCTTATAGGTCTTGCTAAAATTCAAGCGCTTCTTTTAGCTATTTTAATGTTCTTTGAAACATGGAAAATGTTGACAGGCGTTTATGGTGGTATGCCAGGTCGTGCAGATGTGGTTGAACATATTTTACATAGTGGTGAATTTTTATATGGTGAAGTACTTTGTGGTATGTTAATTCCTTTTGTAGTAATGTTAATAACTAAATGGAAATCAATTAACTTATATGTATATACTTCTTTTATCGGTATGATTGGTATTTTCTTTATGCGTTATGATTTGGTTCATGACACACAAGTAAAACCTCTACAAATGATGAAAATTACAGAGTATCAACTTCCTCCTGAGTGGATTGAATATTTTCCAAGTGCTGCGGAAATTGCAATTGGATTTGGTGGAATAGGAATATTCTTACTACTCTACTATTTTGGTCAAAAAATGTTTGATTTAGATAGTGATAGTCACTAATCACTGTATTTAGAAGTCTCATCTTTTGAGACCTCTAAATTTTGTTATAATATCTTTATGAATATTATAGAAACTTCTAGAAGAAAATTTTTACAAGGTAGTGTATCTCTATGTATTTACGCTACTTCTGCTCTCTCTTCACCTTGGCAAACAACAAAAACATCTGACAAAAAAATAAAAAATACTCCTTACCTTTGTAATATGTGTAGAAATAAATGTGCAGGATATGCAAGAGTTGAAAACGGTGTCATTACAAAACTCAATCCAAATCACTATTTCCCAAAAAGCCGCAATATGCTCTGTCCAAAAGGCAATGCCGGTATTGATGCACTATATGATGAAGATAGACTCAAATATCCACTCATTAGAATTGGAAATCGAGGCGATGGACGATACAAAAGAGCCACGTGGGATGAAGCGTATGAATACATCAAAGAAAAACTTGTAAAAATCATAGATGAGCAAAAAGATAATCGCTCAACTGTGGCTTACTGTAATGGAGAGGGATTTAACAAAGATGAATACATTAAATTTTTTGGCTCAAAACTAGGAAGTGCAAATTTTTTAGATGAGGGAAGCATCTGCTTAAATACAAAACTCGGTGCAACACAACTTACCATTGGTGATGTGGGAGAGATGGATGTGGCGGGGAGTGATTATATGATTATCAGTGGTGCGAATAGATACGAATCACTCATCACCCCTGATAGTGTTGATATGATTCACTCTAAACAGAAACTTGTAGTGCTTGACCCTCGTTGCACTGTAACTGCTACAAAAGCAGATGAGTATTTGCCCCTTTACCCAGGAACAGATTTAGCATTTTGTTTGAGTATGATCTATATTGCATTAAAAGAAGAACTCTATGATAAAAAATATGTAAATGCACAGTTTGATGATTTTGAAAAACTGCAATCACATATACTCTCTCAAAAATATACTCCTAAATGGGCAGAAAGTAAAACGCATATTCCATCTTATAAAATAGAAAAAGTAACACGAGAATTCTTTGGGGCATCGAATCCTCTTTACTACTTAGGGCGAAGAAGTGTCTGGACTCAAAATGACTTCCAACTTCGCCGTGCAATGGTACTTATAAATGCACTTGCAGGGAGCGTAAACAGAAAAGGTGGCATCATTTTTGGAGAGCCAATCAAGCTTGATGATGAAGTGATAAATGAAGCACTTTACAACAATGCTCAGGGACGATTTGATTTAGACGGCATAGTCTATGGTTCACAAAAAGGCGGTAGTTGGTTAAACTTTCGCCAAAAAATTCTCAATAAAACTGCACCCTACCCTGTAAAAGCAATGTTTATAAGAAAGCATAACCTTATGCAAAATATGCCAAATATTTCAAAAACAAAAAAGATGCTTGAGATGATGGATTTGGTAGTTGTACTTGACACCATGCCAAGCGATACCGCAATGATGGCGGATGTAATTTTACCAGAGTGTACCTACTTAGAGCGTGAAGATATGGTCGTGAGTTTTAACAGGCTTGAGCCCTCTTTGGCCCTACGAAACCAAGTAATAGAGCCACTCTATGAGAGTAGAAGTATGCAGGACATTTTAAAAGGATTAGGAAAAAAACTTTCAGTTCCTTTGTTTCATGTAAGTGCCAAATATGATGAGGATCTACAAGATAGCATAAAAGAGGATGGTTTACATAAGGCATTTGTGGAGGGTGGCTATGATATGGCAGAACTCTACGGCTACACTACAACACAAAGAAACAAAAGACTCATCACAAAACAGTTTGGCAAAGAAGTGTATAATTCACTCAAAGAAAAAGGTGTTTGGTACCCTTATATAGACGAACAAAAAGAGCTCTTTAATGATTTTTATGAGTATTACCCTCCAGAAAAAAGATTTTATACTGTAGCTAAAAAATACAGAGTTAATGCCTACCTTAAAAAGTTAGAAAAAGCAGGATTTGATGCGATGCCAACATGGCATAAGCGTTATGATTTTAATTTACACGAAGATGAATTTCGTGTCATAACAGGACGATATGTCACAACAACTCAAAGTGCCACCGCAAACAATATTATGCTTAAAGATTTTGAGAAA
>JALVXQ010000254.1 GCA_027038255.1 Sulfurimonas sp.
TAATATACTCATGGGTAATACCCTCTTCTTCTCTTTGTTTATCATATTTTGCTTTTGTGATCTCTAAGACCTGATTTTCAAAACAGACATCGCTGCAAACCATACAGTGGTCACAGTTATCATTCCATTCTATACGAAGAGCAGATACTTTTCCTATCATACCATACGTTGCACCGATAGGACAGATGTAAGAACACCATGCGCGTCGAGCAAAGAAAACTTCAAAAGCAAGCACTATTAAAACCCAAATAAGTGACAAACTCCAGCCATATGCTATTGCACGGCTTAAGATTCCTACAACACTAAAAGTCTCAAAAACCAAATAGCCGCTTGTAAAAGCGAGAATTAAAAAAATTGCCCAAAAGATGTATTTTATACGGTGATCAAATTTTCTCTCTTTGATGATTTTTTTTGCAACCAAAGTGTTGTGCCACTTCTCACCGATTTCACTTAAAATACCATATGGACATACCCAGGCACAGTAACTTCTACCACCCACTAGTAGATAAAAAATCGTGATAGTACTCACACCAATAATAATGTTTATATGTAGGTGATGCTCTGCCATAAACATCTCTAAAGTTGTAAAAGGGTCAATAAGGTGAAAACCTAAAAAACGCGAACCATTAAGCGTCCCTTCCAAAGTTTGGATATCAATAGCAAAAGATAGAAAAAAGAGAAGGTGCACAGAGATGACAATAATCCATCTCTTTGCACGAATACTTAACTTTTTCTTTCCATCTTTTGTTGTAGCAAAAAATGTTGATAAGAACGATGTTCTTTTTATGGTCTCTCTACTATTATACTTATCCATTTCTGTATCCTATTTTTTAGAATCTTCCAGTGCTTTAGCTCGGGCTGGAAATTCTCCTATCTCTTTTGCCAATCTTTTCAAATCATCTTGTGATAAATGAATTAAAAGACCTCTCATAATCATGTTCTCTTTTCTGCCAGCTTTAAAATCATCAAGTTTTTTATAAAGCTCCTCTTCACTTTGACCGAAGAGTTTAGGACCCATCAGTTTTTTACCATACTGCATACCACTACCATCTACACCATGGCAAGAAGAACATTTACTCTTATACTCATCACTCACTTTAAATCCACCAACATTCCCAGCTTTATCTCGTAATGCTGTCAGCGCTTCATTCTCTTTCTCTCTATCACTTTTTTCTTTCGGTTCACTATCTTTATTAGTTACTGCTGTTCTTGTACCGATATCTTTAGTGATTCTACCTGCTTCTCCACCATTATACGCGCCGCCATTAGAAGCCACCCATGCCATTAAACCTAGTGTCAACAGCGTAAAAAAACCTGCAATTATATTTTTCATTATTTATTCCTTATCTTTTGAACTTGAACATTAAAGTTATATATATCTTCTGCTATTTTCCTTATCTCTGCATCACTCATATTGCGAATGAGGTCAGTCATAAAGACATTTTTCTTTTTCCCTGTTTTAAAGGCGATGATTTTATTATAGATATAATTCGCATCACGCCCCAAAAGGGATGGCCCGAGTACACCATTGGCATAATCATCATGACAGGCAGAACATCTCAATCTAAACGTAGGACTTAGTTGTTTTGAAAGGAGAGAAACCTGTATTCTTTCATAAGGACTGCGTATATGCATCTGTGCATCCAAAACTGTTCTTGGTCTCACGCGAACAGAGGCATCTTTATTTGCCGGTTGCGCATTTTGATCATATTCACTTTTTTCACCATAATCATAATAGAAAGAGTTCTTATTTCCTTGCTTACCTTTTGAGGTATCAGCACTTTTTGCTTCTACCTTGACCGCGTACTCATTTTTATTGGCGACAACTTCTATTTTAGGAGTAGCTTGCGTTGCAGACGCTGTTTGACTCTTCTCATCAGACTCTTTTTTATCTCCACAGGCAGAAAAACTAATGATTATTAAAAAAGTCGACGCTAATAATATACTCTTGTTCATGATATTCCTTGACTTTTATTTCCATAGTACTCTTCATAAGTCATTCTGGGTTTTACTACTATTGACGGTACTGACGTCGGACAGACATCCTGACATGCACCACAACCTATACAACCATCATAAATCTCAGGTCGTCGTCCACCTTTAGCATCTGGCACCATGGCAATAGCACTCAGAGGGTTTGGGATTGGACACATATCTGCACATAAGGTACACTCTGTACCTTCACGTCCCATAAATTTTTTAACTAAATCTACCTCTTCTGGTGTTTCATTCCTCACAGAGTGCGTGAAAGCCAGCATTTTATCATCATAGCCATCAGGTACAGGTGTTTTACTAATGCCTAAACAAGTATCTGGGAACTCTAAAACAGCAATACCCATTCTAATATCTTCTGCTTTTTCAGTTTTATGGTCAAGCGCACCACTAGGACAAGCCAAAACACAAGGAACCGCGTTACATGCATAGCATGCTCTCACATTTGCATCTATAAATGGTGTTCCTTCTCCATATCCCTGCCCCACATCATTGAGTTCAATTGCGTGATAAGGACAAACCTGCAGACACTGCCCACATTTAATACATAGCGCTAAAAACTCTTTTTCAGGCACTGCTCCAGGTGGTCTAAGTTTATTCTCTTTACCGCTTAAGTAAGGAGTAAAAACAACACCGCCGCCCAATACAAGGCCTAAGACACCTAAAGTAGAGTATTTAACAAATTCTCTTCTATCTGTTTTTACTTTTTTTGCCATAACTATCCTTTCTTAAATTGCTTTTCGCATTTTTGGTTTTTTGTCTTCCATTAAAAAGAGTGGCTTTGAAAATGGAGCAAGTTTTGCTAAGAAATTTAGCAGCGATATAACAGGAGAACCATAAAAGAATTTCACATTATTGTTATAAATCCAAAGCTGATCTGCATATCTGTAAACCTTATGCGGTGTATCACCTATGCCATCACCATTGTTGTCAAAGCCTGTATAATTATCCCAATAGTTGCCAACAATTACATTCTCTTGTGTTCTATCTCTTTTGCTATCATTGACAATATCTTCAATGTTTCCTTGAATAATATTATCTTTTATTATATTGTTAACACTTAAAGAGTGAAAATGCATAGCCTCTGCATTATACAGAATCTTATTTCCCTCAATAATATTGTGTGTACCTGGCTCAAAAGGTGATCGGTCTATATAAAATCCTTGTGCACAGTAAATAACAGTATTATCTTTAAGAGTGAAATTAGAGGCATCTTTCAATCCTATGCCCATACCTGTTGCTCCAAGCGAACTTTTGACAATATTTCCCGTCGCAATCGAGTCTTGTGAATACATAAAAAATATACCCACCGAATTGTTTTCATATCTGTTGTTTTTAATATAATTTTTTCCAGCATACATAAAATGCAGGGAGTATCTGTTATATTTTCCAAAATTATTCTCAATCACATTTCCATGCGAATACCAGACGACCATATCACGTGATTTGATTAAAGAGTTACCTTTAATAATATTGTCATTAGAGTACCACAAACGTAGACCATCACCACGAAGTCCTAAATCCAACTTTTTTGATGTGATTTGATTATTACTGATAATTGAATTATCAACCATCTGCAAGTCAATGCCAAAAAGACAGTTTTTGATAATACAGTTACTCACTTCACACTGTTTTATCTTACCCATTTTACTCTTTACCATCGAAATCGCACCATCTAGGTTTTCATGTCGGCTGCCACTGTTGATAATTGTCAAATTTTTCAGAGTAACATAAGAACTCTCTACTTTAATGACAATACCCTTGTTCTCACCATCAATAATAACACCTTTGTCCTGACCAATAATGCTCAATGGCTTGTTTATATGGATGCTGCCTTTATAGACTCCGGCAGGCAGTTTTAAAATTGAACCGGCAGGTGCACTGTCTATTGTATCTTGTAAGACATTAGCATTTAAACAGCTAACAAGAACAGTAACAGCAATCCATATAATCTTCAACATTTACAAACCTGACTTACGCTTCGTTTTGCATCTCTTTAAGTGCTTTTTGCTTTGCAAAGAATGCGAGAAGACTAAAGAAACTTATGAGTAGAATCATATAAAACCCTATAGTCGGGTAAGAGTGTGTTGTAAACTGAGCAATTTTTCCATCACCAAATACTGTCGGCATAAAAGGCTTAATTTTAAAAGCCCCCCAGTCATGTAGGTTATGTCCAAACCAATAGAGCCAATAGGAGTAATCTCCTATAAAGATAAGCGGCAGAGCAATAGGAATAAGCATAATATAGCTATAGATTTTTTTATTGTAAATCATAAAGAAAATCATTCCTAAAGAGAGTGCTAAAAGAGCATATGGCCCAATGGCACGCTCGAAGTGTCCACCTCTCCACATAGGGTCCATTCCTACATAGTGGTTAATTGTATCCATTTCATGGACTTCTCCACTGTATCCGTCAAAATGAAAATAGACAGGAATTCCCTGTGGAAAAGCTTTTTTTGGATAATTGGGCGCTTCAAGCGAAACAGCCCAAATTGGCAATGATGCAGGTCCAATTTCTGATTCACTCTCAATCATCTTATCGAGATTATTGTGAGCACTTTTAGGAGTCGCAACACTTTTGTATCTTCCTTTATTGTATAGGTTCCACACAGCCTTACTAAGAGGCGTTATTTCGTTGATTTTATTTGCATCAATCCTGTTGAGTGTTCCATGAAATGCAATCATTGGAAACGTAAAAGAGAAAGTTAAAATCAATAAAGCTATAAAAGTAAAAATTCTAGCTTTAAGTAAACTTGGGTGCATTATATATTCCTTATTTATAAATTAAATCTTATGATTATATCCAGATATAAAATATATACATTTGACTTAGGTCAATTAAGGTGAGAAGATGTAAAAAAGAGGGGGTAAAAGAGAGGAAGGAACTTTACATTCCTACCTCCTTTTTGAAGTTGTAAACTCTCTATTTTTTAGAAGAGATTTGCATTTTTGTCTACCCATTTAAAGTATTCAATAATGTCATTTACTTCTTCTTTAGTCATATGTTGATTAGGCATTCTAAGATTAAAGTAATTAATCATACCCTCTACATATGGATCTTTATATTTGTGTGATGGATTCAAGACAAAATCTCTAACCCATTTTTCACCATTTTCATGTCTTAAAAGTACACCAGTTAAATCTGGACCTGATGAAACTTTACCGATTACGTGACATCCGCCACATCCACCTTCACCAAATGCTCTTTCACCAGCAGCAGCAGCAGCAGATTGTTTTGTTGCAACTTTTTTCACAAGTAGGTTTTTCGCTCTGATTCCAACATCAGCAGTTTTAACCATATATTGCCAAATCATATTTTCAAACAGAACAGCTTTTTCTAAATCACCAGCTTTTACAGCTTTATCTGAAAGTTTTTTCTGAGCCGGAATTTTTCCATACTGATCAAGTGCGTCTTCAACCAATGCTTTTACAGTTGGATATTTCTCGTAATGATTTGCTTTTAAGAATTTAACAACTGATTGAATAACAGCATCTGTAGCAGTATTTACAGCAACAGTTTTGTCATACTCAGCTTTAAGTTCCGCTTTAGACATTGTTTTCATTTTAAGTTTTTGAGCACTAACATATTTTTTATTAGGATCTTTAACCATTAAGTAACCCATCATCTCTAAGTGAAGTGCTGAACAGAACTCTGTACAGTAGTAAGGGAAAACACCCTCTAAATCAGCTTTAAATTTAACAGATGCAGTTTTACCTGGCTCTAAAGATGCGTGTACATCATAGTTATCTACAGTAAATCCGTGAGTTTCATCTTCTGCACGCTCAAGATTTGTTAAGTAGAATGTTACAGTGTCACCTTTGTTTACAGTAACTCTCTCAGGATTGATGTGAGATCTTACAAGTGTCGCATATACAGTTACATTGTGACCGTTTCTAACAACTCTCTCTTGTCCTGCTAATGTTTTACCTTTAGAGACTTTACCTGTTCTTGAGTTTGTACCCATTTTATATCGTACTTCTGGGTGTAATTTACTCATACGAATAGCAACTGCCTGGTGTGGTTCACCTAGAGGCACTGGCATATCATAAAGAAGATCCATTTTTCTACCACTAATGTCAATCAACTGGTGATTTTGTGGGTGAAGTGGACCAACTGGGTCAAATCTGTCAATCGCTAATTTATTTAAAGAAATAATGTATTTCCCTTGAGGATCAGCAGATTTCCCTTCCATACCACATAAGTGTCCTACGTTATAGTGAACATTTACTTTGTCGAGTACTTTTAGGTGTTTATAGTCCCATTTAACGATTTGTGAATCAACATACAGAGATGTATAGATTTCACCATCTTTCCAATGTTTACCATATTGGTTATGCAGTGGCCCAAGACCTAGTTCAACCTGACCATGTAAAGAGTCTTTCATACTTAAGATTGGAATTCCATACGGATCTTTACCAGCATATTTATGGTCTTTAATTAATTTCTTAATTTTACTCCATTTATACACTGAAGCATGCGTATCTAGTTTCCCACAAACAACAATGTATTCACCATCTGGAGAAACATCAACACCGTGTGGTGATTTTGGTTCTGGAATTAAGAAAAGTGCATTGTTAGCAACAGCAACACTCATAGGAATAACACGAATTCCATTGATTACTTTGTAGTTTTTCTTGTTTTGTACTAGTTTTTCTAACTTTTTCCAGTTATATACATGTAAAAAGTCAGTATCATTTCTTGAACAACCTGCTTCAAATGGAGGCATACCTACTTCAATACCACCTGTATACATTTCAGAGTTAAATGAGTTTGTAAAACCCCATCCGTAACAAGCGCCTTTACCGGCATCACTTAAATCCTGCATATATGGAGGCAGTTCAAGTACAAATGATTTCTTCTGATTAATACGACCGATTTTTGTATTGAATTTCCAAAAAGTGATACCACCACGATATGTCTCTTTATAGTCTTCAATTGGATGGTAGTTGTTATCAAACGGTGCAGCATATTGAGAAGCTTCTAAAATATACTCAGAGTTTGGTGTAAAGAAAGCCCCACCATGATCTGATTTAAAAACAGGATTGACAACAATCTGTTTTGTTTCAAAGTCGTTTAAATCTAAAATAGCGATACGTGGATTAGCCTTATCATTAACAGCAAGCCATTTTCCATCATATACACCTTTTGTTTCTGAGAGTCCTGGGTGGTGAGTATCTCCCCAATTGATCTCACGACCACGGATATTCCCCTCTCTTAAAACCTTCTTACTCTCTTCGTCATAACCATACCCTTGCCATGGTTCTGGAGTAAATACACCAATGTATTTTAATATTTTCATACTTGGTACGCCGTAAACCATCATCTGTCCAGACTGTCCGCCAGAACTGAAGATCATGAATTCATCTCTTCCACCACTTGGTGTATAAGTTTTTGCAGCATGAATTACATCGTTTTCTGTAAGTCCCCTTGCTTTCATCACTTTTTCAAGTTCTCCACCATTTGCTGAAACCATAGTTACAGCTAAAGAAGTTCCTAAAAGAAGTGAAGTTAGCTTGCTTATATTAGTAGCCATTTTATTCTCCTTCATTTTCATTTTGAGAAATAATCCCAAATGATAAGAGAATAATAATATATATAAAAGCCAAATAATTTGACTCAGGTCAAATTGTTTACTTAATCTATTTTTTTAAAGTTTCTTAAATCTATTTGTAGTGTTTGCAGTTTTTTTGCGGTTGCACTGAGCTCATCCAAGGATTCTATTAAGATATCTTCTTTTTGTATTAACTCTTTGTCAAAAGATTCATTTTCATCCATCGTAGCAATAAGTTCAAGGAAATCTTCAATATTTTTTTCTATATCTTCTAAAGATTCAACGCTCTTTTTTATAGAAATAGTGGAGCAATCTATAGATCTGTTAATTTTTTCTATAAAAAAGTTAAAATCTTGCAGTGCGTGAGCAACAGCTTCACTTTTTGTCTCAGTTTCTATAGGTTTAATCCCCTGAACTGTAGACTTTTGTATAATTTTTCTCGAAGTATCTAAAAACTTCTGTATAAAAAGTAAGAGATCTTTTAACTGCGTAAAGAGGTAAATGAGTAAAGCTAATAAAATAAGAAAA
>JALVXQ010000255.1 GCA_027038255.1 Sulfurimonas sp.
ATTGTTAAAAATATTAAAGACCACATCAAAAACTTGAAAAAGAAAGAAATTAATATAACTGTCTTTGGAACGAAGAAATCGGGTAAGAGTATGGTCATCAATCTTCTATTGGGAGAAGAAATTGCTCCAACAAGTCTGGAGCTTCCCACCCCCACTGTTATCATCTATAAACCCCATGATGGAAATGAAATCATAATCAAAATGGAGGGCTTCGAGAAAAAATTCCAGACTGTTGAAGAGGCGCGGGAGTTTCTGAGAAGTAATTTTGAAAAGATTTCGGATACAAAAGAACCATCGATGGAGCCCATTACTATCCTTTATCCAATAGATATGGGAAACTTCGTAATTTATGATACCCCTGGACCAGACCTGGCAGGACAGGAAAAACATAAAGAATTTGTAAAGGAATATATACCAAAATCCGACATTGCTATTTTCGTCATGGATTACACCAAGTATGCAACAGAGTCTGAAATACAACTTCTGGAAGAATTACACAACTATTTTAAAGAAAAGGGGAAAGATTTTTCTTTAATAGTACTGTTAAACAAAATAGATACGGCTCTTATAGATGTAAATATAGATAAAGGCATCGTTCGTTTAACTAATTTCATTTACACAAAGGTAAAGAGTTTGGGCTTTAAAGATATTATTGTTATACCTATTTCCGCCATGTATTCCTTTTATCTTTTAACAGTGGAAAAATATAAAGAAGCCCTTCCTCCAGAAGATGATATAATCAGATCTTTGGATAAACTTGTCAGGGAACTTAAAAGCAAATTAAGAACAAAAAGGTTGGATGAAAGAACAAGATACTCAATTGGGAGAGATGCATTTCAGATAGGAGAGATAGCTGACCTGGTTAGAAAAATAGAAAGGATTACTGATTTGATAGTAACGGATCTATCGATAATCAGGAGATTTCTTGGAATGGATTACTTTGAAAAATATCTCAGGCTCGTAATGGAAAGAAAGGCTTGGTACGAAAAAATGTACCAGAATATCTTTGGAATAGAAACAGGGGCAAAAGAGATACATAATCTGGTCGAAAATAGAAAGATTTTGATTCAGGAAAAAATCGAGGGAATTTCAAAGATAATCGAAGAATTCGACGATTGTATCAAAAATAACGGTGAAAAGGCAAAAAATGAATTGCTAGAAATGTTGAAAAATGACTTTAAAAAGAACTTATTTGAATCCTTTGATAAAGCTCTGGATGATGCCCATAATATTACTATTGTAACTTTAGAAGAAGAATTTGACAGGACAAGAGAAGAATTGTTTAGATTTATTAATCTCTATAAAGTTAGAACAATTAATAAAACCGAGCTCGAAAGTTATTTTAATGGAATAATGAATAATCTCAATTCCCGCATAATATCGATATTGCACAATTATCCCCAAAAACTCAGAGAATTGATTCCTTCAGGAAGAGGTATTGGTAGTATAAAGGTTCCATTGAAAGATAGGTATAAAAAAATAGCCGATAACTTCAAGGAGGGGATAACGAAATGTCTTAATGAATTAAATAGGAGTTTGAAATCCAGATATAATATAGATGACTTAAATTACGAAATACCGGATGTGGAATTATCTATAGACTGGGGAATTATGGAAGAAAAAATAGATAATTTAATAACTGAAGGTATGGAGTCTTTAAGAATAAATATAGATAATATCGACAAATATACCAGAAGGTCGTTTATAGGTAAAATCTGGGATTTCATACGGGGTGAAAGAAAATTC
>JALVXQ010000256.1 GCA_027038255.1 Sulfurimonas sp.
TTGTAGAGTCATGATAACGTTGTGATATTTTTGGATGGTGTGCTATTATCTCTCCATCGAGTGAAATTATCACAGATGTACTTGTGTAGGTTATATCTACTTTTTTTCCTATGTGGATGTACGGAACGGAGTATCCGCTTCCCTCTAACTCTACATGATAGGTAACATCAACAGTAGCACGTTTAAACTCTTTAAAAATGTATTGATTAGCACGCAGTGGATGCAGATATGGCTTATCAAGCAGTTCAAAGAGCTCTGTTCTGCTTTTTTTCAGACGGCGGACTATTTTATTGTTATAGCCATCAAGGAGTAGGTTTATCTGTTGATTGAGCTCATCAACACTGAAAAAAGTATAGTGACGCAGTTTCATGAGAATCCATCGCTGCACAGCTTTTACTCCGAGTTCTACTTTTGATTTGTCTTGTGGTTTATACGGACGTGCCGGCTCTATGGCAACATTGTAGTGTCTTGCCATATCTGCATAACTCTCATTGAGTTTTACCACACCTTTTTTATTTGAGATCACTGCTGCTTTGAGGTTGTCGGGTACTAATATGTTTGGCACACCTCCATAAAAATGAAAGGCTTGCACATGAGATTCTATAAAGTGTTTAGTTGATTGTGTAGGAGTGGCGTGTACAAAGGTGTATCCGCTTGCACCAAGCACACAGACAAAGATCTGAGCGTTTGAGAACTCTCCGGTAGCTTGATTGACAATAGGGATGGTAAGTCCACTGTAATCTACAAAGAGTTTATCTCCGTTGTAGTGTACCTGTCGCATGGATGGGTTGAGTTTTTTTACATATTTCGCGTAGTAGCGGTTAAACTGAGAGTAGCTGTAAAGATTAGGATTTTTCTCTTTATACTCCTGCCATAGCAGTAGTTTCGTCATCCCTTTTTTAGAGAGTTCCTGTTTTACTTCATTCCAATCTGGATGGATACTCTCAAGACGATCTGCAGGGTGTTTCTTAGGTTTAGTGGAGGCAAAAAGTTCTAAGAGTTCTTTATCACTTAACGTTAAAACTTCATCAAAGGTTGCACCAAGTGCTATATAACTCTTTATATAATTGGCGACACTGTTACGAGATACTCCTGTCATAGTTTGTATCTGTCTGTTTGATAGTTGATTACGGTATTTTAGTCGTAACACCTCTTTGATTTTACTCATGGATATTCTCCTCATTTTTACACACCTTATTTAGAATTAGGTGCATTATAGTATTGAAGAATATTCTCTTGCTTAACTCAAACTTATATACGCATCAAAAAGAAAAAGTGGCCAAATAACGAGTGCGTGAGATGGCCAAGTGTTGATGCGCGCGCTGGCCAAATCTAAATGCGCGGGGTGGCCAAATGGGATGCGTACCTACAGGAAAGTTTAAAATCTCTTAAAAAATTATTTTTGCATACCCTGTTTCAGGGCTAATTTGTATTGTAGCTGTTTCTGTACCATCTGTTAATATAATATTACAATCTGATGTTATGAGTCTTGGAGTAAGAGCACTATATGGTCCCGTCATTGTATGCTGATCTCCGGTAAATGGTCTTCCTAAATAATCAAAGGAAATTCGCAAACCTATATTGCACCCTCCATTGAAAGAAACATTAGTAATACCGTATTTTTCGCCAAGATTTAATTGTTTCATACCTTTAAATCCAGCATTATTATAATTTAATGCTGCAGTGTTGTTATAACCACCTGTCATAATCTGATTTGGATTTTGAGGGTTGAGTGCAATTTCTGA
>JALVXQ010000257.1:0-383 GCA_027038255.1 Sulfurimonas sp.
AACTCTAAGACTGCTTGCTTTTCAAGAGTTTGAGTTTTCTCCTCATTAGGAATTAGGATATAGCTTTCCCTCTCTTCAGAAAGTTTCAGCCTGCGTGCAGTATCCCTTATGAGCTTTCTAACTTGAGGTCTTAATCCCCAGAAAGACTTGTTTTGGTTGCTGGAAAATTCATAAAGCGTAGCTATCCATTCGTTAGAGAATGGCTCTATAAATATCTCTTTCCTAAAGCTGTATCCTAATCCCTTGAGATACCTACCAAGGTTATAGATTCCGTTGATAACAGCAGACTTAACAAACGGAGAGCTTACGATAAAGAGCTCTCTGAGGAAAATATTGATTTCTTCTTTTCCTTTTCTTCCTGCTGCCTCAAATACCTTAGCTAT
>JALVXQ010000257.1:393-1728 GCA_027038255.1 Sulfurimonas sp.
ATCCAAGAGAAAGAACCTACCAACATATACTCAAGGAAGCTCCTAAGCCTTGAGTCAATCGCTCCAGCTCTGTTGATAATTTCGTCCCAAAGTTCTGGAGCTTCGTTAGCAGGAACTTCTAAAGCATCATCTCCGAACTTTTCTCTTACCACCTGCTTAATAAGCTGGTTGGCTTTAGTGAGCATAAGGAAGTTGTCAAGAATAACTGGAAGCCTGTTGAGCTTGTTACCATAAGCGTTGTAGAAAGTTAGCAGTCTTTCAATAGAACCAAGCTCCTCAGCTCTGGCCTCATATACAGGTAAAAGCCTTGCAGCCTCTTCATCGTAGTATTCAGTTGTTACATAGTCAAACTCAAGTTCTTTTAAAGTGGCCTGAGCAATTTCTTGCTTAATGGCCTCTGCACTTTCTTTACCTCCCTCTTCTATCTCCTGCTCAAGCTCCTTGTCTATCTTCTGAGTTTCCTGTTCTGCTGGTTCCTCAAGGAGCTCTCTTACTGTTTTCTCTTCAGGTTTGGATTCTACCTCAAGAGATTCTACCGCCTCTTCAGTAATAAGTTGCTCTTTCTCTTCTTTCTTTTTGATACCTATCTTCTCTCTAAGAGTCTGAACCACTTTAGCAAGTCTGTTGCGATACTTAGCATAGTAATAGCTGTTAGCTAAGTTAAACAGGAAGAATCCAGCTTTAAAGAATGGTTCTTTATCTCCGAAGAGAGTTCCAGCCTCCCCTGAGATAACAAGTGAAGTTACAAAACGCCTGTAAATAGAGGAAAGCTCTTCTATACGCTTTTTCCTTGCTTCTTTCTTAGTTAAACCTACTCCTGCAACAAGTGTATAGATAGGAGAATGTGGCCTTTCTTCTGTAAAGAGTGCAACATTAGCTATTGACTCAGGGGTTACTATGTCAACTATGGCAGGTTCACCAAAGGTTTTCTTGAACTTGTTTAGGATTCCCTCAATTTTCCCAAAGTAGTCGTTAATCTCATTGGCTTCAAGTCCCTCAAAGTTTCCTATACCAGCCAAAATATCTCTCAAGAGCTTTTCACCAAACCCTACCAGCTCTTTGTATTCAATAGGAGCAACAAAACCAACCTCTTTATTCCTGAGTGCTAAAACAACAGTAAAGCTCCTTTCGCTCCCAGCAAAGCTCTTAGTTATCTCTCTTTCTTCTACTTGGAATTTATCCTCAACAAAGTAATTCAGAAGTTCAAGAACAGGCTTAAGCAGGTCAGAAATCAAAGCTACCAACTGCTGACCAGCAATTATCTGCTCATTAAAGTTCTTCTCACGGGCTATCCTGAGAACCATATCAGCAAGTTTCTTTCTTGCATAATGGCTT
>JALVXQ010000258.1 GCA_027038255.1 Sulfurimonas sp.
GATTTGTATCCGTGTCCAATACAGATGATTATGCCGACAGAGAAACTTGCTTCCAAGCACTCAAAGGCGAAGCTCACTCCATCAATCAAATCTATTCCATCTGTGATGCGCAAAGTTAAAGATGCAAAAACAAAAGATGATGCCGGTGGGAGCTTTGAGAAAGAGTTTGACGGCGGTATGTTCTCACTTGGATGGTCTAACTCTGCTGCATCGTTCGCATCGTTCTCGGCACGCCTTGTCATACTTGATGATGTTGAGCGTTTTCCTGAAGATGTAGAGGGTGAGGGTAGTCCTGTTGACCTTGGTCGTAACCGTGCCGATGCATTTCCAAACAGAAAGATATATATCAACTCCACTCCAAAAAATAAAAATGGAGTTATTGACAGAGAGTACCAAGACTCTGATCAGAGAGAATATTATATGCCGTGTCCACACTGCGGTGAGATGATAACATTTGATTTTAATGAAGATGATCTGCATTTTGTATTTGAGTATGATGAAGAGAACTATGAGCTTTTAAGCGATGTTCGTTACAAGTGTGAACATTGTGAAGGATTGATTGAGGAGTACCAAAAAACTCAAATGATGAGTGAGGAAGAGGGTGCGAAGTGGATCGCGAATAATCCAGGGCATCACCATCGAGGATACAAGCTCAATAGCTTCTATGCACCTTTAGGATGGGTAAGTTGGGTTCACATAGTGCGAGAGTACCTCAAAGCGAAAAAAGCCGAAATAAACGGCGATACTTCACTTATGCGACGCATATACAATACACGATTTGCACTTCCTTTTGAAGAGAAGTTCGAGAGTACTTCAAGTGATGACTTTATGCTGCTTAGAAATGAGATTGTACCAGGTGTTGTGCCAAATGATACGGCAGCTCTTGTGATGGCAATAGATGTTCAGCTCGATCACTTTTGGTACAAGGTCGTAGCACTTCAGTATGGTGCCGGTAAACATACGGTGAGATATGGCCGTGCTGAGAGCTGGGCTGAGCTTGAGGAGATCATGCGCACACATTACAGCGGTGAGAACGGAAGTATATATGCAGTAACTATGGCGGCAGTGGATTCGGGCTTTAAAAAAGATGAAGTGTATGAGTTTTGTGCGATGAACTCTGATGTAGCGGTACCAATCAAAGGGGCATCAGGAAAACCTGACTCTCCATGGAAAGTGAGCAATGTTGAGCGAGACATCAACGGGGAGACTATCAAAACAGGGCTAAAACTCTATGTGATAGACACAGAATACTTCAAAGATATGCTGCATGCGCAGATAGAACGCTCTATACTGCTCAAAAAAGAGGGGAAAACGGGTGAGAATACCTTTAGTATGCATAGCCAAACAGATGCTTTTTATGCAAAGCAGATGACAAGTGAGCACAAACATTGTGATATCAATCAAAAAACGGGAGCAGAGAAGTGGACCTGGATAAAAAATACAAGCAAAGCTGATAACCACTACTGGGATGATGGTGTCTATACGACATTTTTGGGTGAACTCCTTGGGATTCGTTTCTTACAAAGAGAGTCTATTGTGAAAAAAAAGCAAAAAAACAGACCTAAGCGAGTAAGAAACAGTGAACATGACGACTATATGAGCAACTTTTAAGGGATAGATGATGAGTAAAAACTTTTGGGACAAACGCGAGAACATTAAAACAAAGCCATCGGTAGCTTTAAGAACTGAAAGAGTAATTTATTATGTCATGGATAA
>JALVXQ010000259.1 GCA_027038255.1 Sulfurimonas sp.
GTTCTAGTAGAACGTAATAGCCCGAACACTAAGAGTGAACGGTGAGGCCTATGGCCTCAGGATATAGCATATCTGATGTGATATGGGCTATAAACATACTAGATAAGTTCACTACGGCGAAAAAGCGATTAGAAGAATTCATGAAGTCTCTAGCGACTAAAGGCGTTAAGATAAGCGAGAGAGACTTAAGTAACCCTTCGGCGATACTTCCAGCAATAATGCAGGCTAAGAGAATGGGAATAGACTTTGATACCGAGGAGTTACAGGATATTTTAAGAGAACTAGGAGACATTAGTTTCAACGACGTTAAAAAAGCCCTACAAATTCTCAGAACGTTCCATAGCCTCGATAGAGAAGTTGATACTACAATGAGGACTATCATGGGCGGTGGAACTATGAGCTTGGAAGAGTTCTCAGCGTTAGCTAAGATGTTTGGCTTTGACATCGGCATTAGAATGCATGGAGATACCTACAATGAACCAGAACCGTCCTATGAGGTTAGTGAGGAGGAGGTATCAAAGCTCAAAGAGTTCCTTAGGAAGGTTAAGTCCGAGTAGTGCGTTCATACACGCACTAAATTTTTTACATTTTAGTAAAGTGTAACACTTTTGTTGTGTATATGTTGGTTCTTCATATGCACAAAGAAAATGTATCGTTTTGCCAAAAGGTAACATTTTTGTTGTGCGTATGCATTGAGGCGTTCATGTGCGTTGAAAATGTTACATTTTACGCCCATATTACCATAACTAAGTTAGTAACGCTTTTATATTCGGTTGCATTAGTATATAACGAAAAAACCGTTGGAGGTGATGTCGTATGGCCACGACTGAGAGTGGAAGCACCATTGGAGACCTCCTGAACAAAATTATAGACGCCCTCGTTGCCGTTGTGGACGGTTTCGTTACCGTCCTACAGCAGAACGCCCAGACCCTTGCGGAGCTTACAATAGTTGGAGGCATAATCTACGGAGCTTTCAGGCTCTTCGGCGGTGCTATCGGACAGCTCAAGGGACTGTTCGGAATGGCTTGAAGCCATTCCTTCCTTCCCTTACTACCACAATTTTGCTAAGGTGATGTAGTATGGCAGAGCAAATCGCCGTTAAAACCACCGAGCCTACTCAAAACAAAGTAGTAAGCGACCAAGTTAATCCACCAGCCGACCTTAAAGAGGCTCAGCCCGTTGTTGAACAAAAAACGGTAGCTCCTAGTGATGTAGTAGAAAGAGTTCCACCTAGCGACATAGCACCAGCAGACCCATGTGCTAACGAACCAGACCCAATAGCATATATGCTTTGTAGGGTAATAGAGGGACTAGTGGCCGTTGTTGATGGCTTTGTAACCGTTCTCCAGCAGAATGCACAAACACTAGCAGAGCTAACAATACTTGGTGGAATGCTCTACGCTACACTAAGACTTGGAGGCTCGGCAATAGGTAAAATCATGGGAGTGTTGAGAGCCTAATAAGGCTCTTCTTCCAACCCCCCCTTTTTACTTTTACAATGGAGGTGGTGTAAGTGGGTTCTAATGGTTTAAGTCCAGAAGAAATTGAAATGCTCATAAAAGACGATGACAACTTTAGAATGTGGGTAATCCAGCAACTAGTAGCTTTAGATAAAAAAATAGAGCGTATAGAAGGACGCTACAACAGATTATATCAAGTCATGTGTTCAATATTAGACTTAGTTCTTACTGTCGACGTCCTACTTCTCGGACATT
>JALVXQ010000260.1 GCA_027038255.1 Sulfurimonas sp.
CCAAAAGGTGAAGTTTACGTTCCGACAGAGTCGCCAAAGGGTGAGCTTGGTTTCTATATCAAGTCAGAGGGGGAACCGTATGCCTACAGACTCAAGTGTAGAGCACCAAGTTTCTTCCATACCGGCCTGCTGCAGGATATTCTTGTAGGTACATATATTGCTGACGTCGTTACGATCATTGGTTCTACCAATATCGTATTCGGTGAAGTCGACCGTTAAGGAGAAGAGCGTATGAAACGATATGATTTAAGACATTTGCACGACGATTTTTACGACAGAATGGCGGAACTGATCGACCAGGGACTCAAGGTCGGTGAAGTGGGCATCTTTCTGTTCGAAGTGGGAGATTTTTCACACATTCAGCGCTCTGCAGATTTCATCAAGGAGCTTGGACACGATTTGATGAACTCATTGAAGTTCAATGAAGTCGACTGGACGATCGTAGTCAAGAAAGTGGATGAAGCGACACGCAAGGCAAGAGCCGAAGCAGTAGAAAAAGCGCGTATAGAAGCAGAACAAAAAGCGGCAGAAGCGGCAAAAGCAGCGGAAGAGAAAGCCAAAGTAGAAGCTGCGGCAGCTGAAGCAAAGGCAAAAGAAGAGGCAGAAGAAGCTGCTGCCGAGGCGAAAGCCAAGGCTGAAGAGGAGGCTAATGCCAAAGCGGAGGCGGAAGCCAAAGCCAAGGAAGAGGCTGAAAAAGAGGCTGCCAATAAAAAAGCACCGGCAAAAAAAGCGGCTGACAAAAAAACGGCTGCAAAGAAAGCGGAGACACCAAAAGGTGACGATCTGACAAAGATTAAAGGAATCGGCAGAGCCTATATGGAGAAGCTCAACAGTGAAGGTATCTATACTGTTGAAGATGTCGCCAAAATGACAAAAGAGCAAATTGAAATGATGGAAGAGAAATACTCTTTCAAGGGCGACTTCAAAGAGTCTGTGGCAGATGCGAAAAAACTGCTGCAAGCAAAGGCTAAATAATGTCACGTGTAGTATTCTCTACTTGGAGGGGTGAGTTTGTCGACAACCGCGGTAAACCCTCTGACGAGTGGGATGAATCGGGGTTCAAGCTTCCGGAGACCTATGACGGTGATACCAAGTCCAAAGCATTTATAGGATGGGACGGTGTAGCGATCTTCCATGAAGATATCGATGCGGTCGAGCTCGCTTCCAAATATGCGGCACAGTATCAGGAGTATTCTGAAGCGTGCGGACGTTGTGCACCGGGGCGCTGGGGTGGGCGTATTCTTTACGACTTACTTGACAAAATTGCAAGGGGAGAGGGGACATATGATGATGTCTCCCATCTTAAAGAAGTATCCGAAACCATGATGGTAACCTCCAAGTGTGAGATCGGAAAAACCGTGCCCAAGCCGATTCTGGATCTCATGGAGTATTACAAAGAGCAGTTTGATACCTGTATCGAAGCACAGCAGCCCTCCAAGCATTATAACGGTGACACATCCTATATTGCAAAGGTGACGGCTCCATGTACCGATATGTGTCCTGCCCATGTCGATATTCCTGCCTATATCGAAGGTGTGCGTGATATGATCTTTACCGATTCACTGGCTGCAACGCGACAGACGATGCCGCTTGCGCATACATGCGGACGTGTTTGCCCCCATCCTTGTGAAGATGCGTGTCGTCGTGCCAATCTCGATGAGCCGATTTCCATTATGGAACTTAAGCGTATCGGTGCAGATTATG
>JALVXQ010000261.1 GCA_027038255.1 Sulfurimonas sp.
CACTTATACATCTTCTACTCTTTTTACTTCTATGGATTTTGTTTCATTATGCAGCAACAGACATCAGTAGAAACCTTAAAAAGCCTGAAAAAAAGATAAAAATCTCCCTCAAAGAGATGCCGATAAAACATAAAAAATCAGGACTTACAAAGAAAAAGATCCCTCAGCCTAAAATAGCTCCGCCAATGCCAAAAGGCTCACAGCTTAAAAAGATAATCAAGCCGGCAAAATCGGTCAAGTATGAACCAAGCAAGCCTGTTAAAAAACCAAAACTCAACAAGCCAAAAAAAGTGCTAAAGAAGCAAAAACCAAAACCGAAAATAGAACCTCTGCCTCCTAAAAAACCTTACATTCCACTGCTTGCAGCGAAAAAAGAGACAAATACGACGAAACCTGTCAAAAAAGAGACAAAGAAAAAAAAGGCACTTGCATGGCTCTATAAAGATGTTGCCAAAGAGGAGACAAAAACAAAGAAAAAAACGATTAACAATGGCAGCAGTATATCCCAAAACATTAAAGAACTGTATGGGGAAGAGTTTGGAAAGCTCTCACCCGGACAACAGCAGTATATTCTTGATAATCAAGAGATTATGCGTCGTATCACACAACAGGTACTCATCCGTGTCGCACGGGTCAATATTCCAAGAGACCTCAATGTCAACCGCCATAATATCGTTGAGTTCAAGCTCCATCCAAACGGCGATATGACAGACTTTAAATTTCTCTCAAAAAGTGGTTACTACATCCTTGATGACACTACAAAAGAGACCATTGAATATGCTTATAGTCGTTACCCAAGACCAAAAGAGACGACTCTCATTCGCTACAATGTTTTTTACAACCTCGCACGTTACTAAAGTTTTATACAAGTAAGAGACTATTTAAGTTATAATCATTTATCTATTTAATATTTAAGGTCTTAATATAATGATTATTAACAAAGTATCTTTTTCTCTTCTGCCATTGGCTTTAACTCTTCTACTTAGCGGCTGTGGTGAAGAGACAATACAACAACAAAAGCAAGAACTCCCACCACTCAAGGTCAAAACGATTACAATCCAAGAGAAAAAAGTACCCATCTGGGGAACATTTACAGGAAAAACTCGAGCAAGCTCTCACCAAGAGATTCGTGCTCGTGTTTCAGGCATACTGGAAAAAATATATTTTCAAGATGGACAAAATGTCAAAAAGGGACAAAAGCTTTTTAAAATTGAGCAGAGTGAATACATAGCTGCGCTGAGTGCCGCAAAAGCAAAAAAAGCAGAAGATCAAGCAGCTCTGGCACTGGCAAAAGCAGATGTAGAAAGATATGCTCCTTTAGTAAAAGAGGGCTTAGCTCCCCGTGCAACACTTGAGCAGTACCAGGCAAAACTAGCCGCACTCAAAGCAGCCATTTTAGGGGATGATGCAAAAATCAAAGAGGCACAGATCAAACTTGACTACACAATCATAAAAGCACCGATTTCAGGAAGAGTAAGTGCAAGACATGTAGATGTAGGCAATCTTATCGGTCAAGGCGAAGCGACTCTACTGACCACTATTGTACGCTTTAATCCGCTCTATGCATACTTCTCCCCTTCTCAAAGTGATGCCTTGATTATGCAAAAATACAGAGACAAAGAGAATCTTGATGCTTTTATCGAGTACAAAGGTGCGACCGAAGATATTCGACTCGACGGCTATGTTGACTTTGCCAACAACAGTGTTGATCCTCTCACATCAACAATCACGATGAGAGCAATCATTAAAAATCCTGAACATAAGATACTTCCGGGAACCTTTGTCTATGTCAATGTATTTATCAGTGACAAGTATAAATTTAAAATGATTCCGCCTGAAGTCATTTTGGATGACCAACTTGGAAAATATGTCTATATTGTTGATAATAATGCAAGTGTCAAACGTGCTGACATTACAACAGGCTATGGAACAAGATACTATGTCAGTGTTAAAAAAGGTCTCAAAGCGGGTGACAGAGTCATCATCTCCGGACTAATGAAACTCAAACCGGGAATGAAAGTAAAAGCAATAGATGTCACTAAAGAGAGAGGAATCGATGCCATCATAAAAGAGAACAAGCTTATTCCCACACAGGTAAAGTAGATGTTTTCAGTAACTTTTATTAAGCGCCCTATCCTTGCGATAGTCATCTCCCTTATTATTATCATCTCCGGGCTTGTTTCACTCGGCATTCTTCCTGTCTCAGAGTACCCAGATGTTCCACCTCCAACTGTAAAGGTAAGTGCAACATACACAGGCGCAAATGCTTTTGTTGTTGAAGACACAGTCACACGTGTACTGGAGGACAAACTCAACGGAATTAAGGGTGTTATATATATGGATTCCACCTCTACATCCAGTGGACGTAGTGACATCAATGTTTACTTTAAACCAGGGTATGACATAGACATCGGTGCAGTCGATGTACAAAACAAAGTCTCTACTGCTACGGCTTCTTTGCCGCCTGAAGTTGTTGCCCAAGGTATCATCGTTGATAAACAGAGTCCTTCCATCGTCTGTCTTATTACTATTACAGGAGATAAACGTTACGATGCCTCTTTTTTATCTAACTTTGTCAATCTTAATGTTCTTGATGAGATTAAACGTATTGGCGGTGTAGGTAAAGCGGAGAACATGGGTGAGAAAAAATACTCCATCCGTGTCTGGCTCAATCCCGATAAAATCAAAGCTATGGGACTCACACCCCTTGATGTCGTCAATGCTATTAAAAGCCAAAACAGACAGGCTTCCATCGGTAAAATCGGAGGCATGCCAAGCTATAACAATCAAAAACAGGAGTTTACACTCACAACAGAGGGTCGTCTCAGCGATGTCAAAGAGTTTAAAAATATTGTTTTAAAACATAAAGAAGATGGCTCTTTAGTCTACCTGAGTGATGTCTCTCGTGTTATTCTCGGCAGTGAAAGTTATGATTGGAATGCAATTAGCGGACAAAAACCGGCGGGGCTCATCGGTGTCTATCAACTCGGTGATGCTAATGCGCTTGATATTCGTAAAAAAGTACAAGAGACCATGGAACGACTTGAAAGACGTTTTCCCCCAGGTATACAATGGAATGTTCCGTATGACACCACAAAATATGTAAAAGTTGCCATCAAAAATGTTGTTGTTAACCTCTTTATGGCTGTTGCACTTGTTATTCTCATTATCTTTGTTTTCTTAGGTTCATGGCGACCGACTGTCATCGCCTCTGTTGCTATTCCTGTCTCTCTTATTGGTACCTTTGCAGTTATGCAGATGGCAGATGGTTTTTCCATCAACTTCCTTACACTCTTTGGGCTGATTCTTGCCATCGGCATCGTTGTGGATGATGTTATTTTGGTTGTTGAGAATGTTGAAGTGCTTTTAGAAAAAGAACCTGACCTTACAGTTCCACAAGTCGTTAAAAAGTCTATGATGGAACTCATTGGGCCTATCATCTCGACAACACTCGTACTTGTTGCTGTCTTTGTACCTGTTTCACTCCTACCAGGTATCACAGGGGCTCTCTACCAACAGTTTGCACTTACCATCTCTTTTGCAGTTATGATCTCTTCGCTTAATGCCCTTACACTCTCTCCTGCCCTGAGTTCTATCATCATAAAACGTAGAAAAAAAGGTGAAGAGAAATTTATTTTCTTCAAAAAGTTCGATGAAGTGTTTGAAAAGATAACTGAAAAATATACTAAAGCCATCACTTATTTCATAAAAATACGCTACATTGTTTTAGTGCTTATTGGTGGTATCTTTTACCTAACATACTATCTTTTTAGTGTTACACCTACGGGATTTGTACCATCAGAAGATAAAGGAGTTTGTATAGTTTCAGCAAGTCTCAAGCCGGGAACTTCTCTCATACAAACGGAAAAGATGCGCAAACAAATAGAAAAAAGACTCTACAAAATTCCTGAAATCGAAAATGTCGTTGTCGTTGATGGGTATAACATCGTTACCTCTTCGCTTGACAGTGCCTCTGTTGCAATGTTCGTAACACTTAAAGATTGGAGCCAAAGAAAAAAATCTGACCAAAGTGTTGATGCCGTCATAGCAAAGATACGTAAAGCAACGGCAGATCTCAGCGATGCCAACATCGCTGCGTTTAATCTTCCTGGTATTCCGGGCATTGGTGCAGTTGGTGGTTTTGACTTTAGATTGCAAGATTATCTCTCCGGTGACTTAGCTACGTTTAAATACTATGCTGATGAGATTGTAAAAGAGGCAAACCAAGACCCTAGAATTTCTCATGCCTTTACAACATTTGCTATTAATTACCCAATGTATGACATCACAATAGACAGAGAAAAAGCAAATGCACTTGGTGTCAACATGGCAGATCTCTTTAGCACTATGCAGATCTATCTTGGTTCTGTTTATGTCAATGACTTTACAAAATTTGGAAAGGTATTTCGTGTATTTGTACAAGCAAACAAAGAGTACCGTAGTGATAAAAATGACATCAGTAAACTCTTTGTGAAAAATGTCAAAGGAAAAATGGTACCACTCAGCGCACTTATAAAAATCAACGAGATAACAGGACCACAAAATCTTACCCACTTCAACATGTACAGAAGCATCCAAATCAATGGTGCTGCAGCTGTTGGACACAGTTCTGGAGAAGCCATGAAAGCTATGCAAGAGATAGCAAACAGAGTACTTCCAAAGAGTTACGGATATGAATGGTCTGGCATGAGCTACCAGGAAAAACTAGCAGGAAATGCACAGATTTATGTTGTTATATTTGTCACCCTTGTTGTTTTCCTTGTACTTGCCGCACAATATGAAAGTTGGATACTTCCACTGATGATTCTGCTCTCAGTACCAATGGTAATCGCCGGTGCAGTAGCAGGACTTATGTGGGCAGGCATTCCGCTTAACACTTTTGCACAGGTCGGTCTGGTTCTGCTTGTCGCGCTGGCCGCCAAAAATGCCATCTTGATTGTCGAGTTTGCCAAAGAGCTGCGTGAGAACGGTAAAAGTATTATTGACTCTGCCATCAGTGCAGGGAAACTCCGTTTTCGTGCGATTATGATGACGATTTTATCATTTTTATTTGGTATATTTCCACTCGCTTTTGCTACGGGTGCGGGTGCTGTCACGCAACAGTCCATCGGAATCGTTTTAATGTTTGGTATGGTCACTGCGACTTTTATCTCTACACTTTTTGTACCGGTTCTTTATGTTCTTCTAGAGACGATGCGAGAAAAATTTGTCAATGTTGAAGATGAAGTAGCTAGAAGGGAGTCATTATAATGAAACTGTTTACATACTGCTTTATAGTTCTTTTAACAACACTCAACCTACAGGCCAAAGAGGCTCTCAATGTAGATGAACTGATCAAACATGCCTTAGAGCATGCCCCCGATTTAAAAGTCTCACTCAAACAGTATGAAGCAGCCACTCAGAGAAAAGAGCAGGCTTTTGGATACTTCTTACCAAAAGTCGATTTAAAACTCTCTGGCGGAGAGATTGGCTCAAGTGATATTCCAAACAATCCAGATGATATGAAACAGGCAAGTTTTCTTCTTGGAAATATCTCCCTACAACAACTTGTTTATGACTTTGGTAAAACAGGTTCACTCTATGACAATCTCAAGTATCAAGAAGAGTCTTTCAATATGAACAGCCTGCAAAAGATCTCCGACAAAATAGAGGAGGTAAAAAGTGCTTACTATTTCACCCTACGTGCTATGGCTCTCATAGATGTAGCCAAAGAGAATCTCAAACTCAATAAAGCACAACTCTATCGAGCAAAAAGATACTACACTGCTGGAATCAGAACAAAAATAGACATCTCTGATGCAATGGTTAATGTTATTCAAGCAAAAATAGATGTTAATACAGCGCAATACAGACTCAAATCCGCTTATGAAAATCTAAACAAAGTTATTGGTATCACACAGACAGACACCCCTTACACTGTACTGCCACAAAAACTAGAACTTAATAATATATATGACACACTTGCTCCGTACAAATATGACCTTGTCCAATCAGTAGAGTATGCTTATACACATAGATATGCCATCAGGTCATCAGAAGCACTTCTTAAAGTATCACACTCTAACACGAATCGTGCAGAATCAGAGTACTATCCAGCTTTTTATCTCAATGCCGACTATACAAAGCAAAAAGAGAATGATGAATTGAAACATGTTATTCCACAAGACCAATGGCAGGCATCACTCAATCTCAAATGGAATATTTATCAAGGTGGCTCTACTGTTGCTAATGTCCAAAAAAGCATAATTCAAGAGGAGATATCACAATCAAAACTTGAGTTTTTAAAACTACAGATTAAACAAAATGTCGCAGATGCTTATATAAGTCTCAATGAATCAAAAGATACTGTAGAGTTAGCACAGGCACTGCTGCAAGCTTCTATGGAGAAGTTTATTCAAGCACAAAAAAGATACGAAAACGGTCTCTCAGACTACATCGAACTCCAACAGGCACGTCAGAACTACATCGATTCAAAATCAGGTCTTGTTATTGATTATTACAACTATTATGACGCCTTGGCAAAAATGTACCATGTCATAGGAATATAGAACTAATCTTCATCCTCTAAAAGCTTCAGAGCCCCTTTATAGATGGGCTCGTCAATGAAGCCATACTCTTCATCGCTAAAACCTGTAATGCCCTCTTCTTTATGCATCTCAAAAAGTTTCACAATGATTTTTGCTCTTTTTATCTCTTCTTCTTTATTTATAAATATTTCATTGACAAGCAGCGCCTGTTTTGGGGAGATACACCCTTTCGCATCATATCCCATAGTGTGCTCAAGATGCAGCCACTCAGTAAATGTCTCAGTCTCTTTGTATTCTTGAAATACAAAAGAGACAGGCTTCACATGCATCGCCCGTGTTGTGATTAAAAAATGTGAAAGCATATAGTGCATCGTCGGATTTTCCAGATGGATTAGACTCTGAGGAAGCCCCATATCGGCAAAAAGATCCAAGATACCGAGATAAAAGGTACTCACACGCTTGTTTACGCCTAAAGAGTCAAGATTGTGCCAGGCTTGTGCTGTTTCAATGGAGAGATGCAGCTCTATATCTTCATTTAAAAGATGCAAAATATTGCGTACCTCTTGTTGATTGTTAATCTTTGGTACACGGATGGCATCCGGCATAAACTGGTTGAGGTAGGTTATTTCCTCATAGCCGCCTTCATCAAGGGCATTGACCCGCACTACGAGTTTTTTATCACACTTTTTGAGTCTGCTTAAAAAGATAGCTGCCAAAACCAAAGCATATGGTTTCTCCTCTTTGGCAACACCATCTTCCAGGTTCAGCATTATGCAGTCAGCTTCAAGCGATTCTATCTTGCTGAGATGTTTGATGTTATTTGCTGAGAGCATCAAAACAGAACTGAAATTCTTCTTCTTGTTGAGCTCACGAAAAGTAGGTTTTGCAAGTGCATCGAGAAGACTCAGGTCTCGTGCTTTGTAGGCTTCTTCGATTTTATTTAGCATTTTTTGCCTTTTTTTTGTCATCTTTATGGAGATAAAAGTAGAGAGCTTCTACCTCTTTAGGTGTCAAATAGTAACGCGGCATTCCTTTTTTTCTCTCATGGAGTGCTTTATAGAATTTTCTGTATTGCACATTATTGATTCGAGGGCCTACAAAACTCTTCTTTTTGTTTTTATGAACATAGTTCGCTATCAATTTTCCTTCGCCATGGTCTCCATGGCAGCGTCCACAAGCAATTCCACGTGGATTTTTATAGAGTTGTGAAGCATATTCTGTCTCCGTGATAAAAGAGCTTGTTGCAAAAACCACCATGGGCAGGAGTAAAAAAAGTAAATATTTCATGAGTATGTATTAGCCTATTAT
>JALVXQ010000262.1 GCA_027038255.1 Sulfurimonas sp.
GTAGACTCAAATCGAGTATTAATGAACTTAAATCTGAACTCAAAGAGGTACAGGCATCGGCACAGGTTGAAATAAAAGCAGATGATGTCAATGGTGTGGCTGTTGTTGTTGAAGAGCTTGCTAATGGTGACATTAAAGAGAAGATAGATGAGCTTAAAAATCAAAATGAAAAACTCTGTGCCATGCTTTTTCAAGTAAAAGGCGATAAAGTCTTAATTGCCGCAGGTGTAAAAGGGTGTGATGCCAAAGCAGGTGAGTGGATTAAAAAAATCGCTCCTATTTTAGGTGGCGGCGGTGGTGGTCGTCCGGACTTTGCACAGGCCGGTGGTAAAGATAAAACAAAACTTC
Source organism: Sulfurimonas sp. (assembly GCA_027038255.1). GTDB lineage: Bacteria > Campylobacterota > Campylobacteria > Campylobacterales > Sulfurimonadaceae > Sulfurimonas. Next base: position 349 of record JALVXQ010000262.1, read on the forward strand.
CAGAAGCAAAAAGTGAAGCGCTTGCATTTATAAAAGAGGTGCTTGCCTAATGAAAGAGTTTTTGATTGAACTTTTTGCTGATTATAGAACGCAGATAGTCTTTTTACATGTGCTCTCTGCAGTTGTTTGGGTTGGTGGTATGATTGCTATGAAATTTGCAGCGCATTCATCATTTGTGCAGATCGAGTCGCCTATTCACAGGTTGGCGAGAATTTCGCAGGCACTCAAGCGTCTTTTTGCGATTGTTTCTCCTTTTGTTGTCATTTTGATTATCACGGCAGTCATTATGGCAGTAGGGCTTGGCTTTCGTGATGCGGCTGTAGATGCAAACGGAGTTGTTATAGATACCTATGCGATGCATATCTACCAACTTGTTCATGTGAAAGAAGTCATTTGGATGATTATGTCGGCAAATCTTTTTGTGATGATACTGCGCCGTAACAAAGCACAAAAACTTCTTGACAAAGGTGATATGGCAGGTGCAAAAAAAGCTTTAGAGATGATAGGAAAATATATGGTTCCGGTAAATATCATTCTTGGAATTATTGCTATTTATCTCGGAGTCACACTTCGTAATGCCTATTAGACTCTGCTCTTCTTCTGAGACCCGAGCACTTTTACTGCGTGAAGCAGGGATAAACTTCATCCAGGAGAGTGTTGATTTTGATGAAGAGAGCATAGTTGCCTCATCTCCAAAAAACTTTGTTTATCAAGCAACTCTTGGCAAGTATGAAGCCAATCTCAAAGCTTTTGGCTTTGAAGATTACCCTCTTTTAGTGGCCGATACTGTTGTCACTTCCCAAAATCAAATCCTCCGAAAAGCAAGATGTCTTGATGATGCTCGTAATATTTTAATGACACAAAGTGGAAATATTACGAGCATTATTACCTGTATGATTTATCATGGCAAAGAGAAGAAAATCATCGATATATCTAAGACCGACTATCTTTTTGAAGCGTTTGATATGGCTGATTTGGAACGGTATTTAGAGAGTGGAGAGTGGAGAGGCAAAGCGGGGGCTTGCATGGTAGAAGGTTTTTGCAAAACTTACATCAAAGAGGTAAGAGGTTTTGAGAGTACGGCTATGGGACTTTGTGTAGAGGTCTTAAAAACTTTCGGAGATCTTCAGTGAAACTGTTAAGGAAATACTGGTTTCATATAGTTACTGCTGTTGCGTTTTTACTGTTGGCATTTTTTATGTTTATTTATAATGATTATATAAAAGTGAAACAAAATACAATTCTTACAGATAAGTATAAACAAACAGCAGAGAATATGCGTTCTAGAATAGCAAATCTCCTTCTTATAAAAGAGAAATCAACTTTGGCTATTGC
>JALVXQ010000263.1 GCA_027038255.1 Sulfurimonas sp.
GCGTTCCACCAACTTCAACTTTGTAGGATGCAAGGGATTCAAGTTTAGATTCAAGCACGGCTGAAACACGTTTGATAACCGAAGGCGAGATATCCCCAAGTTTTGCCATACGCATAGCGACTTCACTCCGCAGATCATCAGGAAAAAACTGCAGTGTATCTGCCGCTTCTGTAGGATCCATATGTGCCAAAATAAGCGCAATGGTCTGTGGATGCTCATTGATGATAAAGTCAGAAAGCTGCTGAGGCTTGATTTTTGAAAGGTAAGAGAAGTTTTGTGTATTTTGCATACTTTTTGAGAGTTTCTCTAAAACTTTTTTTGCCTCTTCTGATCCAAGCGTTCTGTAGAGCAGTTCCCGTGCATATTCCATACCGCCGGAAGTAAGGTACTGCCCTGATTGAAAGATTGCATGAAACTCTTCTAAAACTGCAGTTGCTATGGCACGGTCCATCGTTGTATTTGTGGCGATAAACTTGGATATCTCCGTAATTGCTTCAACATTCATATTTGAAAAAATATCAGCTGTTGCATCTTCGCCAAGCTGTAAAAGTAAAATGGCAATCTTCTCTGCCATTCCCATCTCATCAAAAACTGCCTGTTGCTGCTGCGTCATATTGGACATACCTTAACCTTTCTCCCCTTTAGGAATTTCAGCCTCTTCACTAAGAAGTGCTTGCAGAAGTGATGCCACTTCCTCAGGGGAATCTTCTGCCATTGTTCTTACTTTTTCTAAAATCACTTCATGTTTGAGTTCATCTTCATTAAAGTTACTTGTCATACCGAGTTGTTCTTCAACTTTTTTACGCATAGACTGTACTTTTTCTACCAAGTCCTCACCCTCTTCATCTTCAAGTTCAAGCTTTGGTACTTCAAGCTCTTCATCTTCACGAGAGACTTCAAGCATTTTCCCGGCAAACGGTGCAATAACTTTCTTATAAAGAATAAGTAATAAAAGAAGAACAAAAATATACTTGAACAGATCTGCGAACGGTGTAATATAAGTCTGTGTAAACGTCACTGCCTGACTTACTCCATTAGGTGTATTTGTAGCAGCTCTTTCAAATTGCAGATTCTGCACACTTATCTGATCCCCACGTGCAACATCAATTCCAACAGAACGGCTGGCAAGTGATGTCAAAGCCTTTAGGTCTGTAGCATCAAGCGGTACATATTCCAATTTCTCTGTAGGATTCCCGTCCTTATCAAGTTTATGTTTATATTTTCCATCTACAACCACAGCTGCCGTAATTCTTTTAATTCTTGCAAACTGGCTCTTTGTAGTGCTGACAGTTTTACCCACTTCATAGTTTGTTGTTCCGCTGTTTTTTGTATATTTTTCAACTGTTTTTTGAGATTTCAATCCTTGTACTGGACCAATATTACTCACAGTTCCTGGAACACCACCAACTTGCTTAGGCTGCACCCCTTCGCGTTTCTCTTCACTTGTCTGCTCACTTCTGACAACATTCTCAGGATCGTACACTTCTGAGGTTGAGCTTTTTTGTGAAAAATCAAACTCTACACTTACCTGAGAGACGACCTTATCGGCACCACCGACAAAAGGAGCGATTACATCGACTATCTTATTTTGCAGTTTTTTCTCTTCTTTGAGTTTGTATCGCTGCTGGACAACAGAAAGTTCGCCCATTTGAGACATCTCATCATTGTCTCCAAGCGTAACACCATCACTGCTTACAAGCATGACATTTTCAGATGTAAGTCTTGGGACAGAAGCTGCTACAAGATTTTTAATGCCTCGAATCTGTTTGGTAGAGAGTGCACGTCCTTCAACAATTTCTACCATAACCGACGCAGTAGGTGGCACCTGTTTTGAGACAAAAACTGTCTCTTTTGGAAGTGCCAAACTCACTGTTGCATGTTCAACCGGTGATAGCGCTGTAATAGTACGGGAGAGTTCACCCTCTAAAGCACGAAGATGTTTTATTTTTTGGTCAAAATTTGTTGCTCCAAACTCCTGCTTATCAAAAAGTTCAAACCCAACGCCGTCATTTTTTGGAATGCCCTGTGCTGCAATAGCGATACGCTCTTTATAGACGATACTACGCGGAACTTTAATTACATTGTTGGGTCCAATTTCATACTTAATGTTGTCTTTATCAAGCTGTGCAACAACTTTCCCGGCATCTTTATCACTAAGCGTTTCAAAGAGAACTACATAAGAACCTTCTGTGCTTTTGTTTGCAGTATAGACAACGAGAAATATTATAAATGAGACAATACCAAATACTGCTGCTGCAATGATTATCTTTTGTTCTCTGCTCAGCTTTGCATACAAAACTGATAATTGCGAAAAAAGTGCCTTAAAATCCATTAATCTCTCATCTTCAATATTTTATAATAACCCTGTTGCAAGTTCAAAAAAACGGTCATTTTGTTCTTTTGTTCCAACTGTTACACGAATTGCATTCATTCCATACCCACTTAAATTTCGCACAATCATTCCACGTCGAAGCAAAGCATCCGACAATTGTGTTGCATTTATGTTGTTATTGAAGCATAAAGTAACAAAATTTGTATAACTCTCTATTATATCTATTTTTTGCTTGTTTGCAAACTCTTCATAGCGTTTCATCTCTTGGAAATTCAAAGCGATACATTCATTCACAAATTCTGCATCTTCAAGTGCGACCGAAGCTGCTTCAAGTGAGAGTGTCGTAATGTTAAACGGCGGACGCAGTTTATAGAGCTCTTTGATGATTTTCGCATCTGCAAGTCCGTAGCCAACTCGCATACCGCCAAGTCCATATGCTTTTGAAAATGTTCCAAGATAAATAACATTGTCAAACTTCTCTATAAGCTCTTTTGGACGTACTTTTTTAGAGCTCTCTTTATATGCAGCATACTCCATATAAGCCCCATCAACTACTACCAATGTATCACTCTCTATTTTATCTAAAAAGGCTAGCATCTCTTTTGTATCAATCGCATCACCTGTCGGATTGTTCGGTGTACAAAGAAAGATAATATCCGGGTTTTCCTGCTTATAGAGTTCATAAAATTCCTCCAGATTATGCTCTTGTGAAGCAGTTCTTATTATCTGCGCACCGACATGTTTTGCATAGATCTCATACATGGCAAAAGTAACGGAATTAATGAGAATTTTAGAGTTTCCATCCGCTTTTGCATGCATCAAAAACTCTATAATCTGATCACTGCCGCTGCCTATGATAATATTTTGCTCTGCAACCTCAAATCTGCGTGAGAGCCCCTCTTTGAGCTTCATCATCGAGTCATCAGGGTACATCGCCATATGTGGTAAGATTTCACTGACTGCATGCTGCACTTTCACAGAACATCCGTAAGGGTTCTCATTTGATGCCAATTTGACAATATCTTTTGGCTCGATGCCAAACTCACGCACAACCAGTTCTATCGGCTTACCTGCCTCATATGTCGAAATATTTTCTAACTTCTTATTAAATTTCAATCTTCACCCTTTACATAGCTTCCCAGCCAAGTTACTTCATTTATATGTTTTGCTATCACTTTTTGTACTCTCTCTTCATCTATATGACCATAAAAGTCGATGTAGAACCAGTAACCAAAACCGCCGCTCTCTTTGGAGGGGCGTGACTCAATTTTTGAGAGATTTATCTTCGCTGCATCAAAATCACTTAAAAAATGGACTAAAGAACCCGCTTCATTGGCATCTTTTAACTTTGCCAAAATACTTGTCTTATCATCACCGCTGACACCGTTTTTAAAGTCACTCAGGATTATAAAACGTGTAGCATTATCATGCACATCTTCGATATTTTCAAACATAACAGGCACACCGTAGAGTTTTGCTGCTATATGTGAGCAGATAGCAGCAGATTCTTCATCTTCACTTGCAAGTATTGCCGCTTTTGCTGTTGACTCAACCGGAATATGTTCAATATTCATCAAATCATACTCATTTAAAAACTCTCGACACTCGCCAAAACCCTTATCTTTGGAGTAAATACGCTTAACATTTTTTAATGAGGCCGCTTTTGTAGCAAACGAGATATGAATAGACATATAAAGCTCTGCTACAATTTTAACAGAAGATTTTGAGAGTAGATCAAGGGTCTCACCAACCACACCGTCACGTGAGTTTTCAATCGGCACAACACCAAATTTCGCACGTTTTGCTTCGAGTTCTTTAAAAACCGACTCGATGGAATTAAGAGAAAGATAGTTACTCATAGCCCCAAAACGGCTCTCTGCCGCTTGGTGCGTAAATGTTCCTTCAGGCCCGAGATAGGCAATTTTTTCTGGGAGTTCAAGATTACGTGCAACCGCAAAAATCTCTAAAAAGATAGCTTCAATGGCACTCTTATTTAAAAGGCCTTTTTGTTCACTATTGAGTTTTGAGAGTCGTTCTATGATTGCTTTTTCACGTTCCGGTCTGTAAATCGCACCACCGGTATCTTGTTTGATTTCTCCTACACGCTCAACCACCTGCATACGTTTGTTCAGCAGAGTAAGCATCTCATTATCTATTGTATCTATGGCAATTCTACACTCATCTAATGTTTTCATAATTCCTCTCCCTTTATACGTTCAAGAACTTCTTGCATATCTTTGCAAATAGTGTCAGGTTTTACGTTCTCTGCCAAAGAAGGTACAATCTCCTCAGCTGTTTTATACTTTCCGCTTGTTACAAAAATTGTCTGCATTCCAAGCTCTTTTGCGCCGCCCAAATCACCTTTGACATCATCACTGATGATTGTTATTTGTTCAAAATCTGCACTATTATTTTGCAGCTGCAGTCGCGTGAGTGCTTCGCTGTAAAAAGCGACACTTGGTTTGCCGACAACTTCATACGAAACGCTTGTCGCAAACTCCAGCATTTTCAGTATTGCGCCGACACCCGGATAACGCCTGCTGTTTTTGGCATAGATGGATGTCTCATGCATTCCGACAAGTTTTGCACCAGAGAGTAAAAAGTCAATCATCTGTGCATACTCATCGGCACTAAAATCTTCTTTTATAGCGATAAGCAGAGTTTTTGGCTTTGTATAATCAAACGTATAGCCCATATTTTGCAAAGTTGTTAAAAACTCCTCTGCACCATACGCAGCAACCGCATCTTTTTGAACACGATTTTCAAGCAGCATCAGAGGGTCAAGATATTTCTCATAAGAGAAATTAAAACCTATAGATTTCAGGTAGCTATAAAAATCTTGAGATGCTTTTTTTGTGTTGTTTGTAATCACCATATAAGGAATATTTTGCCTGTTTAGATGTTCAATAAACTCTCTGCTTCCCCTGATTGGTGATTTGTCAGCATCTGAGATTAATGTACCTTGAACATCTATGAAATACATCTTAATCCTCTAGGTACTCTGTCTCTAAAGCTATCAAATCTTCAAAACTTTCCCGTCTGCGAATGAGTCTCGCTTTACCGTTCTCAACAGCAACTTCAGCACTTCTTCCACGGGTATTATAGTTACTTCCCATACCAAAACCGTATGCACCGGCACTTTTTATAACCAAGATATCCCCATGTTCTAAAGGAGGCAGCAGATAATCTTTTGCAAAGAAATCCCCGCTCTCACATACAGGCCCGACAATATCAACGGCTCTTGGCTCACCTTCTGCATCACTCAAAGCTTCTATCTCATGGTATGCTTTGTACAAAGAAGGTCGTAAAAAATCATTCATAGCACCATCAACCACTACAAATTTTTTCTCTCCGTTTTGTTTTTCATACAAAAACTTTGTTATAAAATAACCCGCATTTGCAGTTAAAAAGCGTCCCGGTTCACATAAAATAGTCATGTCAAGCGCTGTTAATGTCCCCAGTATTGCCTGCGCATACTCATATGGTTCAATAGTTGTCTCATCATCATATTTGATACCAAGCCCACCGCCTATATCAAAAAATTTCAGCTCAATATCTATGGCTTGCAGAGAACGCACGAGATCTGCTACTATTTCAGCTGCTTCACGGATAGGCTGCAACTGCGTTAATTGAGAACCAATATGGAAGTGAATACCGACAGGGTCAAGATTTTCAGAGTTGTTCGCTTTGATGTACATTCTTTTTGCCGCATCTAAATCTACGCCAAATTTATTGTCATGCAGACCTGTTGCAATGTATGGGTGTGTTTTTGGATCTATGTTAGGGTTGACTCTAATGCTGATGCGCGCTGCACAATTGAGCTCTTTGGAAATGAGTTCAACACGCCCTAGCTCCGCTTCACTCTCCACATTGATATATAAAATATCACGCTCAATTGCTTCACGAATCTCATCGTCACTCTTTCCGACACCGGAAAAAATAATTTTATACGAAGGAATACCTGCTAGAAATGCACGACGCACTTCACCAATGCTCACGCAGTCTGCACCACTGCCAAGTTCTGCGAAATGTTTAATCACACTTAGGTTTGAGTTCGCTTTTACCGCATAGGCAATAATGGATTTTCTGCCGCGAAATGCCTCTTTGAGCGCTTCGTACTGCGCTGCCATATAGTCAAAATCATACACATAAAGGGGAGTGCCATACTCTTTGGCCAATTCTTTAAAATCAATCATAAAAATTCCAAATATTTTTTAAGTGATTTTATCCAAAATGTGCTTAATTAGCATTTATGAAGTGGCGAGTCTATACTTTCTCCACTGTCTGATTGCCACCAAAAGCAGAAGAATCACAGGCCCGATTATTCCTACTTCGCTCGGAATTGTTTTGTTATTTGAGAGTTCAATGAGCATCATAATCATGCCCCAAATCAGCAATGTCGACAAAATTGCAGCAAAACTAAAGAGTGAAACATTTAAAAAACGAACACTTATAGGGACAAAAAAGAAGATAATCACGATTAGAAAAGGGACAAAAAACGGATAGATAAAAATCTTGTAAAGTGCCCCTTTAATCGTTCGGGTATCGATTCCCTGACTATCTAAGAGGTGGATGGCATCAATGGCATCTCCGATGGTAAAGTTTACTTTTCCTTCATAGACCTGATCGAGCATCTTTGGACGAAACCCCTCCAATATACTCAAATCATCTGCTTTTGAGACCTTAATACCAGGAGAAAGCAGAGATAGATCATCCGGTTTTTCAATCAAATCACCCTTTTTAATATGCCAAAAACCGTTACGGTACTCTGCTGATTTTGCAATTACAACCTCTTTTAAAGAGTTGTTTTTTACACTAAAAACACGTACCCCTTCTGCACGTTCCTGTAGTGGCAGCAGTTTTGAAAAATAGACATACTTTCCTTTGTATGCAAAGAAAAGGTCACGTGTCGGGTTCAAATACTGTGCATGTTTTCGGATGTTGCGTGAGAACTCCTGAGCACGGGCGAAACTTGACCATGTATGCAGAGATATAAACAAAATTATGATAGTTGTAGAAACAAGAAAAAAGGGTTTAAGCACATCAACTCTTGAGTAACCTAAAGAGAAAAAAGAGACAAGTGCATTCGAGCGGATTAAAAATATTTTTGTTGAAATCATTGCAAATACCAATGAGAGAGGAAGAAGCAAATCTATAGCATAAAATGCATTATAAACTAAATAAATAAGTAATAAATTGGCAGATTTAGAAAGCTCCGCAGCATGCTCCATATAATCAAAACCGACTACAAAAAGTACTAAGGCTCCAAGAATAATCAGAAAATACTTTAGATAATGCATGGCAATATATCGAAAAGCTAACATTCCATTGCCTTTTTTGTGCAGTTACAGCGTGTCTCTTCTAAAGAGTGCTTTATAAGGTACTCGACTGCATCTGCAGCATTGTTTATTACTTCATCTAAGCACTTTTCATTCTCTAAAGAAAATG
>JALVXQ010000264.1 GCA_027038255.1 Sulfurimonas sp.
CGAAATTATCATCTTAAAAATATTAAAGTAGAGAAAGATTTTTGAAACTTTTTCAGATGTGTTACATCTGGAAAAGTATAAAAAAAAGTTATATTTAGAATAAATAAAAAGTCTCTACTTTAAAGAGGATTATTTGAATACCCTAGCAAATATTTTATCTACATTTTTTGTATAATAATCATAATTAAAACATTCACGAATCTTCTCTTCACTGAGTTTACTTCTTAACTCTTCATCTGCTAGTAAGTGATTGAGATAAAGAGATTCTCCTTTTTCATTTGTCGTTGGGCGACCCTGCTGAATCTCTTCCCAGACTTTCATCGCATTTCTTTGAACGATTCTATAGGCATCCTCACGTGAGACACCTTGAAGTGGAAGTTCAAGCAAAACACGTTGAGAGAATACAAGCCCACCTGTAAGATTGAGATTTTTCATCATATTTTCCGGGTAGACTGTTAGATTTGCTATAACATTGTTCATACGGTGCAGCATAAAGTCTGATGTGACGAATGAGTCAGGAAGCCAAAAACGCTCAGTTGAAGAGTGGCTGATATCACGCTCATGCCAAAGGGCTACGTTTTCCATGGCAGGTGCTGCATAAGCGCGAATCATACGTGCGAGACCTGTGATGTTCTCAGTTAGAATAGGATTACGTTTGTGCGGCATTGCTGAACTTCCTTTTTGTCCTTTTGCAAAATACTCTTCACACTCATACACTTCTGTTCTCTGCCAATGACGAACCTGAACAGCAAACTTCTCAATAGAAGATGCCATAAGCGCTAAAGAGCTTGCAAGACGAGCATAACGGTCACGCTGAATAACCTGATTAGATACAGGTGCAGGTTTAAGCCCAAGCTCTTCACATGTATACTCTTCAAGCTCTAGCGGTGCATGTGCGAAGTTGCCCATTGCGCCACTTACCTGACCCACAGAGATGATCTCCATAGTCTGCTCCAGATTTTCCAAATGGCGAGCCATCTCGTCATACCATACGGCTAAAACCAGACCAAAAGTGATAGGCTCACCATGAATGCCGTGAGAGCGTCCAACCATTAGAGTCATCTTGTGTTCCATCGCACGTTTTTTGATGGACTCCATTAGCATCTTTACATCTTCAATGATAAGTGCGAGTGAATCTTTCATTTGAAGTGCCACTGCAGTATCAATAGTATCTGATGATGTCATACCATAGTGAAACCATCGTGACTCTTCACCAAGTGTCTCTGATACAGAAGTTGTAAATGCAATTAAGTCATGACGAGTGACAGCTTCAATCTCATCAATGCGTTTAATGTCAAAATTTGCATTTTTAACAATTTTGTCTGCATCGTCCTGAGGAATCTTTCCAAGTCTTGCCCAAGCTTTTACAACTGCTTTTTCTACATCTAACCAAGCTTGATATTTTGCTTGGTATGTCCATTTTGATGCCATCTCTTCACGTGAGTATCTATCTACCATGATTTACCTTTTTATTGTGCTAAAATTCGCTTTAAATATAAGTTTGGTATTTTACTCAAATATTCATAATATACTAATTAAACTTCAAGGATAGCTTTTGCCATTTGTAAAAAAGAAATTTGTAGTCCAAAAAAAGCAGCGGGCTTTTCTCTACTTAGTCAAAGAGATGGGTTATACTCATAAAGAAGCACAGCGTATGATTGCAAAAGGGAGAGTGC
>JALVXQ010000265.1 GCA_027038255.1 Sulfurimonas sp.
GCATTGCTTTGCCAGATGCACCGCTTGGGAGTCTGGTCACAGTAGCAGGGATGTTTACCACCATCCAGTGCCACCATCCGCTGCCTGTGGGTGCATCGGGATCATAGACGGTGATGGCGAAACTCTTGGTGCCCTTGGGTGCGTCACTCCAGTGCAGCTCAGGCGAGATATTTTGCCCGCTGCAGCCAAAACCGTCAAACTCCTGTACCTTAGTCAGTTGTCCTTTGAGGTCGTTACTTTGCAAAGTAAAGTTACCTGCTATGAGGGCTGCACTTGCCAGTAATGGTAGTAGTAAAAATCTCATCGTTTGCTCCTTATAATTTTTTGTTTTATCATAACATATTCTAATACCTTTAATCAAGGAGTGTATTCCCCAGATCAAGAAATAGAAATTCATACACTTCATATAAATTTCAATTTTTCCTTAATCATCTATCAGCTCTTTTGTAGATACAACAGAAGCAAAAACAGACCCCAATGCATTCATAAAAGAAGCATGTACTTCATTAGCAAAGACAACTTTTCCCTTAAAAGTTACATCTCTTGTCGCACAGGCATCTTTGACAACCGTAACAGAGTAGCCAAGATCAAATGCTGCACGTGCTGTAGAGTCTACACACATATGGCTCATCGCTCCACAGATGATAAGGTCTTTTATCCCTTTTTCTTTGAGTTTGGCTTCTAAAGAAGTTTCTCGAAAACTATTTGGATAATTTTTTTGAATCACCGTACCGACACTTGCATCAAACCGCGTGTGCAACTTCACACCTTCACTATTCGGTAAGAAAAAAGTGGCACCTTCACGTGTAGAGATATGCTGGATAAAAAATACCTCATACTTATTTTCTTGGGCATCATCAATAAGCTTCATTGTGTTTTCCATTGCCTCGTCAATATCAACCAATGCCATCTTTCCACCTGCGAAATAATCGTTTTGCATATCAATGATAATCAATGCTTTTTTCATGACTTCTCCATTACCAACTTTTGGTAGGTATCCAACAGTTTTGCATCTGTAATTGAACCGTGATGGTGGAGTTGTTTATAGTTGCCGTTTTCTTTACCGTAGATTCTGCTTGTACGGATGTCAAGCTCTATTTTCTTACCGTTTTTAAGGATGTAGCCTCGCTCTCTTCCTGCTACAAAAAATATATCACCCTGCTTGTATATGGAGTAGTCGTAAAACTCTACATACACTTCTGCTTTTCCAAAAAATATCTTTTGATACACCTCTTGTATATTTTCCCATCCTCTTAAAATGCCACCAAGAGGATTATCCATCACCCCCTCATCGTTACTCCAATTTTTTTCCATTAGTTCAATATTTTGTGTATTGAAAGCTTTATAGAACTCTGATAGTGCTTTGTGCTCATCACTTAAAAACTGCTCTTCTTTTCCCGTAATTGCATCGTTAAATACTTTCATTTCTATCCTTTTTGACTAATTAGTCAAAAGTATACATTAAAATTGACTGATTAGTCAAGTAAGTTTTGATATAATTTGTTATGAAAAAAATTTCAACACGTGATAAGATAGTAAACAGTGCTCATAAACTCTTTTATGAGAGAGGATACAACGCTACGAGTATTGATGATATATTAAAAGATGCAGGACTGAATAAAGGCTCGCTTTATCACCTTTTTAAAGGGAAAAAAGAGGTTTTGCTGGCTGTTAT
>JALVXQ010000266.1:0-779 GCA_027038255.1 Sulfurimonas sp.
AACTCCGACACCAACGCCAACTCCGACGCCAACTCCGACACCAGCGCCAGATTTCACTGGTCCTGATGGATTTAGTATCGATCCTTTCTCTGAAGGTGATACATTGATAGGGTACAGTCAAGGTAAACATGGTGCTGTCTATTTTGATGATGGAGGTACACCAGGAGATCCGACAGATGATATCTTAAAGTATGTTCCAGAAACAGGATATAGCGGCTCTGATGCATTTACTTATACCTATAGAGATAGCAAAGGAAGAATTATTACAGAAACGGTGACAGTCCAAGTCCAAAATGATAATGTAGGTCCAAAAGGTATCACGATTGATCCTTTAGCTGATGGGGGAAGTCTTATCTCCTTTACACAACCTGCACATGGTATAGTGACACTTGATGATGGTGGTACACCGGAGGATCTTACAGACGACCTCTTACGTTATGTGCCAGAAAATGGATATCGTGGACCAGATAGTTTTACCTATACTATCATTGATAGAAATGGTGATACAGTAACTGAGACATTTACACTAAATGTAGACACTACACTTGGATCAGACAGTGGAGATACTTCCAGTGTGTGGAGCCTTGTGATGCTTGTATTCTTGACAGGGATTATAGCACTTTACGCTATACGTCGTGAAGAGAAATACTCAGAAACACATTAATGCGCAAGCCCCCATCGTTATGATGGTGACTGTGTATGTTAAACTCCCATTAACCTCAGTCAAGTAAACTCTTCTTAATAAAATATTTAGGAGAAGCACTTGAGTAAAATCATAA
>JALVXQ010000266.1:789-1128 GCA_027038255.1 Sulfurimonas sp.
TAAGTAAAGTCCTTGTCGGTCAAGATAAGATGGTCGAAGGTTTACTTGCAGGCTTGCTTTGTCGAGGTCACATCTTGCTTGAAGGTGTACCTGGACTGGCTAAAACAACCGCAGTGAATGCACTGGCGAAAACACTAGGGTTGGACTTTAAACGTGTACAGTTTACTCCAGACCTTTTACCTTCAGACATTATTGGGACTGAAATTTATGACCCCTCTAACAATGCCTTTAAGATTAAACAAGGTCCTATTTTCACGAACTTACTGCTAGCAGATGAGATAAACCGTGCACCGGCAAAGGTACAGTCTGCACTGCTTGAAGTGATGCAGGAGCGTCAAG
>JALVXQ010000266.1:1138-1672 GCA_027038255.1 Sulfurimonas sp.
CTTCCTTTCTTGGTTATGGCAACACAAAACCCTGTAGAACAAGAGGGTGCGTATGAACTTCCTGAAGCACAGTTAGACAGGTTTATGATGAAAGTGGTTGTGGGTTACAACACGAAAGAAGAAGAGCTTGAAATCGCTCGTCGTGTGGCAAACAATAGCTTTGAAGAGATACAACAGGTCGCAACTATAGATGACCTCAATACCATCCGTGAAGAAGCACTGGCTGTACATATGGATGAAGAGATAGAGAAATACATCATTGAACTCGTCGCTGCAACACGTGATCCTAAAGCGTATGGTCTTGAAGAGCTTGAAGCCTACATTGAGTTTGGAGCAAGTCCAAGAGCGAGTATTGATATGTATAAAGCGGCACGTGCGATTGCATACTTAAAAGGACAAGATTTTGTGAGTCCTATTGAGATAGCGTATATAGCCAAAGAGATTTTACGTCACCGTATTATTTTATCGTATGAAGCACAGGCTGAAGAGATAACAACAGATGAAATTATAGAAAAAATCTTAGCTGCTGTTCCA